>NZ_JBRRCR010000028.1:0-47927 GCF_056759115.1 Stenotrophomonas sp. STEN087
GCGCGTGGGCCCTGCGCCCCCCGCCCCGGGGTGGCGCGGGCGGGGGGGGGGGTGGGGGGTGGGCGGGGGGGGGCGGGGGCGGGGGGCGCGGGGCCGCCGCCACGGAGGCGTGACTCAGCGGCGCGCGGGGGCGTCGCGGTCGGTCGAGAACTGGTAGACGATGCGGTTCAGATAGGTCTGGCCAGGGTCCAGCCGTGCCGAGCCGAACGCAGGCTGGTTCGGCGTGTCCGGGAACAGCTGCGGTTCCAGCGCAATGGCATCACCCTGGCGGTAGACCGAACCGCTCTTGCCCACGGTGCTGCCGTCAAGGAAATTGCCGGAGTAGAACTGCAGGCCCGGCTGCGTCGACAACAGGGTCATCACCCGGCCCGAACGGGGGTCGTGGACGCGGGCAACCTCACGAAGCTCCTTGCTGGGGCTGCGGCTGATCACCCAGTTGTGGTCATAGCCGTGGCCGTGCAGCAGCTGCGGCTCATCGCCACGGCGCAGGTCGCGCCCGATGGGCTTGGCCGTGCGGAAATCAAACGCCGTGCCTTCCACGGGCTGCAGCACGCCGGTGGGAATCAGGGTGGCGTCCACGGGCGTGTAGGCGCTGGCCGGAATGGTCAGCTCGTGCTCCATGGCCGTACCCGAGCCTTCGCCTGACAGGTTCCAGTAGGCGTGGTTGCTCAGGTTGACGATGGTCGGCGCGTCGGTGGTCGCGCGGTACTCGACCAGCAGGCGGCCATTGCCCTGCAGCGTGTAGGTCGCGGTGACGGTGAGCGTGCCGGGGAATCCCTGTTCCCCATCGGCGCTGACGTGGCGCAGCGTCACGTGGTCGGCCTTGGCCTCGACCACATCCCAGACCACCTTGTCGAAGCCACGGCTGCCGCCGTGCAGGCTGTTGGGGCCGTCATTGGTCGGCACCTGGTAGGTGTGGCCATCCAGGCTGAAGCGACCTGCGGAGATGCGGTTGGCGAAGCGACCGACCGTCGCGCCGAAATACTGTGGCTTGTCCAGGGTGGCCTGCAGCGTGCCATCAGCGAGCAGCACATCGGCGTACGCGCCATCGCGGTCCGGCACCTGCAGCGAATGCAGTGCTGCGCCCAGGGTCAATACGGTGGCCTGCATGCCGCTGCCGTCGCGCAACTGGATCGACTCGACCCGGGTGCCATCAGCCGTGGTGCCCAGCACCGTGCGCGCCTGTCCGTGTGCGGCTGATGCAGCCGCCAGTGCCATCGCCCCGATCAGTCCCGCCGTCTTTCCCTTGCCAGCAAGCATTGCCCCAGACCCCTCTCAATGACGTGGGCGTACAAAAACATATAATCAGACAATACGCACGTTGCGACGCAGCACGACGTATTCGGCCTAGCTGGCCGCCAGTTGATGAAGCGCATGGAATCCGCATACCACGGCATCGGCTGAAGCCACCGGACGCGATGCGATGCCCATCGCGGTCAACGCGGCCTGGTAGAGGCGGCACACCGGCGCTGACCCGATCAATGGCACGCAGGCCTGCTGCAGTTGCGGGTACAGCGCCAGCGCATCGGCGATCTCCGCACCGGCGAGCAGACCGCGCAGGTACGCGCTGCTTTCCGTGCGCGGCAGAACCCCGCGCACCACCCGTGCGCGCACGCCGAACAGCAACGTGCCCAACCCCAGTCCACCCCGCGCTGCAGCACGCATGCCTTCGGCAAATGCCGGGCCGGCGTCGCCCGGTCCTTCCAGTACCGATGCCAGCAGGCCGCCGCTGGCAAGGCGGTCGAACAGCTCGCCGGACATCGCGGTCATGAAGGAGTGGACGCGGCCATCGACCAGTTCGATCCACTTGGCATGCGTGCCGGGCAGGGCAACAATCGAGGTGGCCTCGATGCCACCACCGGCGAGCAGCCCCAGCAACTCGGTCTCTTCGCCGCGCAGCACATCCGGCGCGCCGTCGGCGGTGCGCACACAGGCCATGCCAGGCACGATGCGCATCGTGAGCGTCCCGATATGGGCCGTGACCAGGTTGCGCGCCACATCGGTCACACCGGCGGGGCAATCCACATAGCCCGCATCCACCCAGCCGACGGTGGAACCGATCATGCCTGCCGCGTAGACGTGGCCAGCGGCCGGCCAACGCTGGCGGATCGCATCGGCGGCGGCCACCATGCCATCGCGGTCGAGGCCGGCCACGCCTGCCGGGGCCTCAAGGCTGTCGACCATCTGTCCGGATGCATCGATGAGGTAGGCACGAAGATTGCTGCTGCCCCAGTTGATGCCGATGATGCTGTGCACGTCATGCTGCATGTCCCATCCCCACGTCGTGGCCGTTGCCAATTGTCCGATTATATGTTTCTGTGACGGCCGGCTGGCAACCGGCCAGTGTGGACATCAATGGGAGCGCGGGATGGTGCAGAACACACTTCGGGTAGTGCTCGCAGCGGCACTGCTGCAGGCAGCTGCAGGGGCAGCAGCAATCGAGCCGGCGCGGGACAATCCGCTGCTCGACTCCGGCCCTGATCCGTGGATCGTCCGCGACGGGCGGACCTTCTACTACATGGCCACCCACGGTGACCGCCTGGCGATCCGCGCAACCGGCGACCTCGCACAGCTGGCGCAGGCCCGGGAAGTCACGGTCTGGCGCCCGCCAGCCACCGGACCCAACGCAACATCCATCTGGGCGCCCGAACTGCATCGCATCGATGGCCGCTGGTACATCTATTACACCGCTGCCGCCAGCGGCGCTGCCGAAGGCCAGGAAGATGCCCAGCGCGGCGTGTTCGTGCTGGAGAACACCAATGCCGATCCGACGAAGGGCGAATGGATTGATCGCGGGCGCCTGGCCACGGCACATGCCGGCATCGACGGCACCACCTTCGTGATCGGTGAAAAGCGCTATTTCGTCTATTCGCCTTACGTGGGCCCCGACAGCGTGCTGGCCATCGTGGCCATGGCAAACCCGTGGACCCTGCAGGGCGAGGAGGTCATCATTGCGCGGCCGGACCAGCCGTGGGAGCGCCAGGGTGGCCGGCAGATCCTGGAAGGGCCTGAGTTCCTGAAGGGCCCCAACGGCGACCTCTTCCTGACCTATTCGGGAAGCGCATGCTGGTCCGACGACTACGCGATCGGGCTGCTGCACGCGAAGGCCGGTTCCGATCCACTCGATGCCAGTGCATGGACCAAGGCGAAGGCGCCCATCCTTGCCAAGAATCCTGCAGGCAACGTGTACGCGCCGGGTCACAACGGGTTCTTCCAGGGCAGTGATGGCACCGACTGGATCATCTACCACGGCAATTCCGGTCCGGACATGGGCTGCACTGCCAAGCGCTCGCCGCGCGTCCAGCCCGTGCACTGGGACAAGAAGGGGTGGCCGGTGCTTGATCTGCCGATGGGACGTGGTGAGCGCAACTAGGCGCTCACCCTCCTGGTGCAGCGCAATGTTTTTACGTACCGCGTTGCGTAGCCTCTCCCAAGGGCAGGAAGACGCCGCGGAATCTCATTTTCCCCGATGCCAGCCGGTCATAGGCTTCGGTCGCCTGGTCCAGCGCGAAGGTCTCGACCAGGGGCTTCACTTTGCCGGTGGCTGCCAGATTCAATACCTCGCTGAGGTACTGCTGGCCGCCGTGGGTCGCCCCGATCACGCGCTGGCGCATCATGTGGAAAGGCACGCCTTCTGATGAGATCGAGAACGGCTGGCTGAAGTCCAGGCCGCACAGCACGATGCGCCCATCGACCCGCAAGCCGGCCATGGCTTCTTCGGCAGAACTGAATTCATTGGTCGTTACCAGCAGCACATCGGCGCCGCCGATGTCCTTGAGGGGCATAGGTGCTGCCGTCCTCCAGCACGATGCGCACCTGCGCCTTGCCATCCACGGCCTGCAGCGCGCCGCTGTCCAGCTGCTTGCGCAGGGCCAGCAGCTGCGCGCTGGTCTGGCTGACATCGACATGGATCGGGTCCAGCTGCTGGATGGTGGCCAGCGCGGTGTCCTGGCCGGCGCTGACCAGCGCGCCCGGCGTGTAGGTGGAGGTGCCGATGCGGCCGGCGATGGGGGCCGTCACCCGGGTGTAGTCCAGGTTGATCTTCGCGGTCTGCAGCGCGGCGCGCGCGGCCACTACGGCGGCTTCGTTGGCCCGCAGGGTGGCCTGCGCATCGTCGGCATCCTGCCGGCTCACGGCATCGGCATCGACGAGGTTGCGGTAGCGCTCGGCCTTGGGGCGCGAGGACAGCACGGCGGCCTCGGCCTGCGCCAGCGAGCCCTTGGCGCTGTCATAGGCGGCCTGGTAGCTGCGCGGGTCGATCTGGTACAGCAGCTGCCCGGCGTCGACCAGCGCTCCCTCGGTGAAGGCGCGCGAGCGGATGATGCCGCCCACCTGCGGGCGCACGTCGGACACCATGGCCGCGACGGTGCGCCCGGCCAGCGACTGTTCCACCGCCAGCGAGCGGGTGACCACCGGCGTGGCCACCACTTCGGCGGTGTGCTGCTGCGGCGCCTGTGCGGGCGAGCAGGCGGCCAGCGCCAGGGCCAGCGCTGAAGCCGGCATCAGCCGCCAGGGCAGGCGGAACGAACTACGACGATCGAACACAGGCATCGGGCTACCCCATGGGCGTTTCTGAGGCTTGCCATGTTCGGTACGAAATTCGCAGCAATTTAGGAGATCGCCTGAACGAACCCCTTTTTTCTTGCATTGGGCCGGGCCGATGCGGCTAAGTAGTGCCCACCGAAGCCGATGCCCCTGCGCCGATGAAACTGGGTACGCCCGCCAAACTGTTCCTGCTCGTGCTGACCGCGTGCGCCATGGTGCTGGCGGTGAACGGCGTGGTCGGCCGCTATTTGTTCGAGCGGGGCTTCCTGGGCTACCTGAACGAACAGGGCGAGTCGCGCATGCGCGAGGTGCTGCCGCAGGTGGAAGCGGCGTACGACCGCGAAGGCAGCTGGGATTTCGTGCGCAACCACAACGAGGTGTGGTTCGAGCTGATGCGGCCGACCTGGGTGCCGGTGGCGGGCAACCTTCGCGCGCCGCCGGTCTCCGACCAGACCGGCGCGGTGCCGCGGTTCGCGCTGCTGGATCTACAGGGGCGTTTCCTGGCTGGCAATCCGCAGGCCACGCTGGAGGCCATCAAGCTGCCCATTGCCGCGCGCGACGGCCACCCGGTGGGCTGGTTCGTGATGATTCCGTTCGAGAAAGCCATCGCCGCCGGGGACGTGCGTTTCTCCCGCGACCAGTCGCGCGGGCGCTGGGTGAACGGCATCACTTCGGTGCTGATCGCCGCACTGCTGGCCTGGCTGCTGTCGCGCACGCTGCTGCGCCAGGTCGGTGGGCTCACCGGTGCGATCCACCGGCTGGCCGCGGGTGATTTCAGTGCCCGCGCCGCACGCACCGGCGATGACGAGCTGGGCCGCCTGGGCCACGACATCAACCGCCTGGCCGACACGCTGGAAGACACCGAACGCAACCGGCGCAGCTACATGGCCGATATCTCGCACGAGCTGCGCACGCCGCTGACGGTGATGCGCGCGCAGCTGGAAGCAATCCAGGATGGCATCCGGCCGATGACCCCGGAAACCCTGGCCACGCTGCAGCGGCAGGTGCAGCAGCTGGGCAAGCTGATCGACGACCTGCACGACCTGGCGCTGACACAGGCCGGTGCACTGGCGTACCGCTCCACGCCACTGGACTTGGACGCGGTGCTGCAGCTTGCGCTGGATGGCATGCGCGGTCGCCTTGCCGATGCCGGCCTGCAGCTGCGGGCCATTCCCGCTGCGCAGCCGTGCCCGGTGAACGGCGACGAGCGCCGCCTGCAGCAGCTGTTCGCCAACCTGCTGGAAAACAGCCTGCGCTACACCGATGCCGGCGGCCAGGTAGTGGTGGCGGTGCAGCGCCAGGGCGACACGGTGCGCGCCATCATCGAAGACAGCGCGCCGGGCGTGGACGAGGACAAGCGCGGGCGCCTGTTCGAACGCTTCTACCGTGCCGAGGAATCGCGCAACCGCGCCAGCGGCGGCAGCGGCCTGGGCTTGGCGATCTGCCGCAACATCGCCCAGGCGCACGGCGGCACCCTGCATGCCGAAGCCTCGGCGCTGGGCGGCCTGCGCGTGGTGCTGACCCTGCCGGTGCGCGCATGAGCACCGGCAACGGCGACTGCATCCTGGTGGTGGAAGACGAGCCGGAACTGGCGCGCCTGGTGCAGGACTACCTGCACGCCAGCGGCTACCGCACCGAATGGGTGGCCGACGGTGCGCAGGTGATGGCCGCCTACGCACGCGTGCAGCCGGCGTTGGTGCTGCTGGACTTGATGCTGCCCAACCGTGATGGCATCACCCTGTGCCGGGATCTGCGCGCTGTTGGCGAGGTGCCGGTGATCATGGTGACTGCGCGGGTGGAAGAGGTGGATCGCCTGCTGGGCCTGGAAGTGGGTGCCGACGATTACATCTGCAAACCCTCCAGCCCGCGCGAGATGGTGGCGCGGGTTGGTGCCGTGCTGCGCCGTGCGGGTGCACGGGGCACCGTGGCAGCCGGCCCCGCCCCCGGCCTGCAGCTGGATGAGCCCGGTGGCCGCGCATCACTGCATGGCCAGTGGCTGGACCTGACGCCGGTGGAGTTCCGCCTGTTGCGGACGCTGACCGCATCGCCGGGCCGCATCTGGTCGCGTGACCAGCTGATGGATCACCTGTACGCCGACCACCGCGTAGTGGCAGACCGCACCGTGGACAGCCATGTCAGGAACCTGCGGCGCAAGCTGATGGACGGCGGCGGCAGTGACTGGATCAAGTCGATCTACAGCGTCGGCTTCCGCTGGGACGCGTAGCGTCAGCGTTGGCGGTGGTCACTGCGGCAGCAGGGTGATGCGCGGGTGGCCGGCGAAAATCTCCATCACGATCTCGAAGTAGGTCTGGCCTTCGCCGCGTTCCAGCGCATCCAGCTGGTGGCGGATCACATCGGCGTTGAACGTGCCGGGCTGCTGCAGTTTCGCCTGCAGCCAGGCGCAGGTCGCATCCACGCCCAGCGCGACGCGGCTGAGCGCGATATCGCGCCAGGCCACGGTTGCGGTGGCGTGTCCGTGCAGTGCGCCGTAACCGCCGTACAGCAGGTCGTCCAGCGCATCCAGGCTGGGCCCGAGCTGCCAGTCTTCGCCCGCCATGAACACACGGTTGAACTCGGCATAGAGGCTGTCGATGTCGGTGATCGCACGTCCGTCGATCTGCAGGTGCAGGGTCATGCACGCACTGTAGGGCACGCGGTGCCAACGCCAGCGTCGCATCGCTGAACGCCGCATGGCCGTTCAGGCGCCGTCGACCGGTATTTCACCTTCGGTTGGCGTTGCCGGCGGGAGACTGGGCGCACATCGGATCACAGGAGATCGCCATGAACACGTCCCTTCGCGTACTGCTGCTCGGCAGCCTGTTGGCGGCTTCGTCGGTAGCCAGCGCACAGAGCTATGGCCCGCGCGATGAAGGCCGCAAGTTCAACGATGGCAGCCGCGTGGTCTGCAAGAACGTGGAAGTGCAGCGCAACTCGCGCGATCCCAACCGCATCGCCGGTACGGCTACCGGTGCCGTGGTCGGCGGCCTGCTGGGCAACCAGGTGGGTGGCGGCAACGGCAAGAAGCTGGCGACTGTGGCCGGTGCCGTGGCCGGCGGTGCAGCTGGCCGCCAGATCCAGGGCAACCACCAGAACAAGACCGGTGACCGCGTGGTCGAGCGCCGCTGCGAGCGCGTCTACCGCTGAGTACCCGCATGACCTGATACCCGCTCCCTTCCACGACGTGGTACCTCGAACGCCGGCCCTTGGGTCGGCGTTCGTCGTTGTGGGCGGACGTATCGCAAGGCGCGGCGCGGACCCTATACTGCGCCGAATTCCACGGATGAACGCCCTGTGAACGAATCACCTGCTGCCGAACCGGTCGTGACCGCTGCCCATACCGATGAGGCGCAGGAGGCGAGCACCCGCTCCGGCCGGCTGCGCGAGCGCACCGATGAGCTGGAGCTGTTCATTTCCGGCCTGCTGGCCTTCGCGCTGCTGGCCGTGCCGGGCTACCTGTTCGACATCTGGGCACGCAGCAGCCTGCATACCGAGGGCATGTACTTCCAGGTGCTGTGGTTCGTCTTCAGCATCAGCGTGGGCATGTGCTACGTGATGGCGGTGGCGCTGATCGCGCACCTGACCGTGCGTGGTTACTGGATCGGCCTGGTGGGCTTGAAGTCGCACTTCCCGAAGGGCATCGACTGGGACCAGCTGCCGAAGATGGGTCCGGTCTCGCGTGCCTTCATGCGTGCGCGCGATGGCGGCCTCGACGGCAGCATCCAGCGCGCCGACCGGCTGGCGACGATGCTGTTCTCGACCACCCTGATGTGCGTGCAGACCCTGGCCGGCACGCTGGTGATGGCGATCATCATCCTTGGGCTGGCGATGCTGGTCGGCGCGCTGTGCGGTGGCTCGGATACGGCGGCCACGATTTTCGTGGGCGTGGTGATGCTGGTCCTGTTGATGCTGGGGCTGCTGCCCATGCTGCTGGAGAAGTCCATTGCACGTAGGCAGGCGCGCGGTCGCCCGAGCGAACGCCAGCAGCGCGTGCTGCAGTGGGTGCTCGGTGCCCTGCAGCGGATACCGCTGATGCGCCTGATCCAGACCATGCAGCTGACGATCCAGAGCAACCTGCGCTCGCAGTTCTTCACCGTGGCCTACCTGGGCGCGATCATGGTGGCGATGCTGCTGGGTGGCCTGCAGGTGGCCGGCTCGGTGAAGTTCTCGCTGTTCAACCGGTACCAGATCATCACCGGCGAAGCGGTGGACCACGGCATGCTCAGCGCGCACTACGAATCGATGCGCTCGGCGCACGACCAGCTGCTGCCGTACCCGATGATTCCCGCCGACACCATCAGTGGTTCGCAGCTGCGGCTGTTCATTCCTCACCGCCCGCAGCGCGACAACGGGGTGGCGCGCACGCGCTGCACGCAGCTGCCGGGTGGGCGCAACGATGCGGAAGGTGCGGCGGCCGCGACCGCGGCGGTGGACTGCCTGGCCCAGCTCTGGACGGTGCAGCTGGACGGCAGGCCCGTTGACCTGCATGCCTTCGTACCGATGGAACGGCGCGACCTCGACATGCGCGGGCTGGCCGGTTACCTGCCGATGGTCGGGCTGGCACCGGGCCGGCACGACCTGCATCTGCTGTGGAATGGCGAGGGCCCGGAGCGTGGCGCGGATCGCCGGCGCGAGTACTTCATCCCGTTCTGGTACGCCCCGGACCCCTGATCGAGGCGCCGTGCAGGCGCCAGACGGCGAGGCTGCCGTAGAGCAGCAGCAATACGCCAAGGGTGAGCAGTTCGTGGCTGACATCGGCCAGGCTGGCGTCCATCTGGGTCAGCCGCACCATCAGGTTGATGCCCGAGGTGGTGGGCAGCAGCTGCGACAGCCACACCAGCGGCGGCGGCGTCATCACCGAGGGCCAGGACAGGTTGGCCAGGAAGAACAGCGGGATGGACGTGGCGATGATGTACTGGAACGCGCGTTCGCGGGTGCGGAAGAAGCTGCCGACGAACAGGCCGAGGGCCACCGTGGCGGCGATGAACAACGTGCCGCCGAACAGCTGGCCGAGTGGATTGCCGCCGCGCGGATAGTCCTGCACCCATGCGGTGAACCCGGCGTAGTAGAACAGCCCGAACAGACCGATGAGGCCGAAGCCCAGGGCCATGCCGGCCAGCGTGGGCAGGTCGAAGCGCAGGCGCCGGCCGAGGGCCAGGCGGCGACCGCCGAGCAGCACGCCGATGCCCATCAGCAGGGTCTGGTGCACGATCAGTTCGGCCACGCCCGGCACGATCGCGCTGCCATAGCCTTCCTGCGTGTTGTACAGCGGCCGCTGTACCAGCGTGACCGGCGGCGCCTGCGGAACGCCCATGAAGGCAGCCTGGGTGACCGCCGCCTCGCGCCCGAACGATCCCAGCGCATCGGCCACGCTGCCCAGCACCCAGCTGGCGCGGCCCAGGTAGGCGCCGTTGCCGAGCAGGACAAGCTTCGCCGGACGGCCACGCAGGATGTCGCGCTCCAGGTTGGCGGGGATCAGTACGATGCCTTCGGCATCACCGGCTTCCAGCTGACGGCGCGCGCTGTCGATGCTGGCCGGCTGGCCGACCACGCGGGCCACGCGCAGCGCGTCCAGCTTGCGCAGCAGTTCGCGGCTGGTGGCGCTGTGGTCCTGATCCACCACCAGGATCGGCAGGTTGCCGGCGACCTGGTGCCGGTACGCGGCCGGGTAGAAGAACGAGTACAGGATGACCGCGCCGACCATCACCACGATGGCGTAGCGGTCCAGCAGCACCGCCAGCAACGTCTGCCGCAGGCTGGCCCAGACCGCGCTCATGCGTCGGCCCCGGCCGGTCGCGCGGCCTGCGCGCTGCGGGCGAACGCCAGCAGGCGCCGGCCACCGAGGCCGCTGGCGATGACGATCATCAGCAGCAGCGTGGCCAGCGGCCACAGCGACACCGCCAGCGGCGCACCGACGAACTGCTGCTGGGTCTGCAGCTTGATGTACGCGCTGAGCGGTAGCAGCAGGTGCCAGATGCGGGTGAACAGCGGTGCGTCGATGACCGGGAACGTGGCGCTGGAAAAGGCCAGCGCGGTACCGATGCTGAGGCCGACGGCCGACAGTGCCGTGCCCATGTCGCGGGTGACGCCGACGAAGAACAGGGCGTAGGCCGCGGTGGCCAGGTAGAACAACGGCTGGCCGAGCAGCAGCAGGAGCGCGCTGCCGGCGATGCCGTCGCCGCGCAGCCAGGCAAGGTAGGCCACGCCCAGCGCGCCATACAGCGAAAACAGCAGGACATACGGTGCGATCTTGCCGGCAAGGGCTGGCCACGGCGTGCGCCCAAGCCAGCCGGGCAGGGTGCCATCGCGGATCTCGCGACCCAGGCTGCCGGCCACCGCAAGCGCCAGCACCAGTGAAAGCACGGCGGGGAAGATCAGCGGCAGCAGGAACAGCTCGTAGCTGCGCGCAGGGTTGTAGAGGATGTCCGACTGCACGGCGATCGGTGCCGCGCGCAGCTTGCCGGGGCCGACCTGCAGGGCGATGCGTTCGCGCAGCAGGCGTGCGTTCCACGCGGCCACCGCATCACCGATGTCACGCGCGGCGGACTGGCCGGTGGTCATGTAGGTGGCGTTGTAATAGGCGAACACCGTGCCCTGCTGGCCGCGCAGCGCCTGCCGGGTGACATCGCGTGGTACCAGCACGATGGCGTAGACCTGCAGCCGGCGCAGCTGCGCACCGGCCTCCTCCATTGCCACCGGCTGGCTGGCCACGCGGACGCCGGGACTGGCGTCGAGCATGCGCAGCAGCAGGCGGCTGTCGCTGCTGTGGTCGAGGTCGACCACGGCAATCGGCACATCGCGCATCACCGCGGGGCTGAACATCCACGCCATCAGCACCAGCATCAGCAACGGCAGCGCAGTGACCAGCAGCAGATCGGCCCGATTGCCGCGCAGCGTGTGCAGTTCGCGCCGCCACGACGCCGCAAAGCCGCCGTTGCCCGGGATCAGTGCGGGGGCCATGCGAACAGCACGCTCATGCCGGGGCGGAAGCCCTCGATGCGGCGTACCGGGCGCACCCGCACCTCGAAGCTGCGGACGTCGTAGCCGGAGGACTGGCGGGTGGTGCGCCAGGTGGCGTAGTCGCCGGCCGGATTGATGAAATACACCGCGAATTCGGCGTCCTGGTCCAGTGCCGGGATGCTGCCGCGCAGGGTGCTGCCGACCTTCAGGCCCTGCATCTGCGACTCGCGCAGATTCATCGACACCCACATGCGGTCGATGTCGACCAGGGTGAACACCGGATAGCCCGCCGGCACCAGTTCGCCCGGGTCGGCCATACGCTTGTTGATCTCGCCGGCCACCGGTGCGCGGCCTTCCACTTCGACGCGTGCAGCGTTGACCTCGGCTACCGCACCCTGTGCCTGCTGCACCTGACCCTGCGCCGCACGCTTGTCCTGCTCGCGTGCCCCGGCCAGCGCCATGTCGTACTGCGCGCGCGCGGCACGGGCCAGTTCGCGCGAACTGGTGGCCTGGGCCTGCGCCTCATCGCGCTTCTGCCGGGTCATCACCCCTTCGTTGAACAGGTTCTGCACGCGGCGCGCAGTTGCTTCGGCCAGAGTGGCACCGGCCTCGGCCCGCTTCCAGTTGGCTTCGGCGGCGCGGATGTCCTCGCTGCGCGCGCCCTCGTCGGCCTTGTCGGCCACTGCCTGCGCGGCGGCCAGTGCGCCGTGGGCCTGCTGTTCCTTGGCCGCCACTTCCGGGCTGTCGAGCAGGAACACGATCTGCCCGGCCTGCACGCGGTCACCTTCGCGCACCTTCAGTTCGGCCACGCGGGCGGTGATCTTGGCGGCGACGTTGAGGGTATCGGCGTCGGCCATGCCCTGGATCTGGTCGGCCGGCCGGCGCCAGGCCAGCCACAGGCCCAGCACCACCACGGCCAGCAGCACCACCACCAGGATGATGCCCACGCGGCGCTTGCCGGGTGGCGTGGTGGATTCGTCGTGCAGCACGTCACTCATGGTCGATCACCTCGTCCGCACGGCGCCGATAGTCTTCGAAACGGTCCATCTGTCCACTCACTTCCAACAGTTGCGCCAGGGCGATGTCGTACTGGTAGGCGGCCTGTGCGCGTTCGACGCGGGCGCCACCCAGGCCCAGCCGCGCGTCGATGACATCCAGCGACGTCGCCTGTCCCTCGCGGAAGGCCAGCTCCTGCAGGCGCAGGTTTTCCTGTGCCTGGGCGATGCTGCTGTCCAGCAGCACGAACTGCTGGCGCGCGCTTTCCAGTTCGTTCCATGCCTTGCGCACGCCGAGGGCGACCTGGTTCTCGGCTTCGCGCAGGCCGGCTTCGGCCTGTTCCTGCTGCGCGCGTGCCGCACTGATCTGCGCCGGCCGCGAACTGGGCGAGAGGAAGGTGTATTTCACGCCGATGCCGAAGGCCCAGTCCGGGTCGGTCAGCATTTCATCGCGGCGGCGGAAGTCGTACTGGCCGAAGGCGAAGATCTGCGGCTTCAGCTTGGCCTGCTGCACGCGCACGCCCTGTTCGGCCTGGGCAACCATCGCCTGCAGGCGGCGGATCTGCGGCTGTCGCGCCTGCGCGGTGCGTTCGAAGCTGGCCACCGGTTCCAGCGGCGCGCGCTGCACGAACAGCGGCGACAGCGGGCGCACCTCGCCACCGCTGCGCAGCAGGGTCGCCAGCGCGGCCTGCAACGTGGCGAGGTCGTTGAGGGTCTTCTGGTACTCACGCTCGGCCTTGTCGCGGGCCACGGTGGCCTGCAGGCGCTGCGCGCGGGTGGCGAAGCCCTCGCGTTCCAGTTTCTCCGCGTCGGACAGGTGGCGGTTGAGGCCGTCGCGCACGTCGCGGCGCACGTCCACGGCCTGTTCGGCCAGGCGCTGCCCGAAATAGGCCTGGGCCAGCTGCACGGTCAGCGACTGGCGCTGCGCCTCGCGTTCGGCGCTGGCCTGTTCGCTCGCGGCGCTGGCCGCACGTTGCGCCGCCGGGATCACGCCGCCGGTGTATAGCGGCAGCACCGCGGTCACCACGGGGCGGGTGCGCCAGTCGCGTTCGGTGAAGCTCAGCGGCGAATCGATGCCATAGGCCTCGGCCACCGGCGCCAGCGAGCCCAGTGGCAGGGTGAGGGTCTTCTGGAACTGCATGCGGCGCACTTCGCCGGTGATCTCGGGCAGGCGCAGCAGGCGCGTGGCTTCCTGCAGTTCCTGCTTGTTGCGCACGCCGGCATCGGCCGCCGCCAGCGCATCGGAAACCTGTTCAAGCCGCTGTCGAGCCTGTTCCCATTGCAGGGCAGGGGCGGAGGCTGGGTCGGCAGCCGTCTGCGCGATGCTGGTGGCCGTCAGCAGCGTGGCGCAGACCAGCAGCGGCCAACGTGCGCGGTGCCGTCGCGGGCAGGGACGTTGCAGGTGCACGTCGGGTCCGTCATCCGTAAAGAGTCCGGCAAAAACTAGTGGATGTGCCGTGAAGCTGCTGTCGGCGCGGTGCACGTCGCAGGGGCTTCAGCGCAGACAACCCTCCGCGGCGCTGCGCAGCGCCTGGGTGATCTGCTGCAGCGTGCTGGAACGCACCGCGGCATGCTGCCAGTACAGCGGCACATCCAGCCATCGGTCTGGTTCCAGCACAACTACGCTCCCTGCAGCCAGCGCCGGCGCGATCAGCGTTTCCGGCGCCAGGCACCAGCCCAGTCCGCGCGCGGCGGCTTCGACGAAACCGGTGGAGGAGGGCAGGTAGTGCACCGGCGGCTGCAGCCGCGCACGCGTGAGGCGGCGCAGGAAACGCGCCTGCAGTTCGTCCTTGCGGTTGAACACGATCATCGGCGCCACGGCCAGCGCATCGGCCTGCATGCCCTTGCCGAACCAGCGGCGGGCGAAGGCCGGCGAGGCGATGGCGTGGTAGCGCATCGCCCCCAGCGGGTGCACGTTGCAGCCCTTCAACGCGCGGCCTTCGGCGGTAACCGCACCGAGGACGCTGCCATCGCGCAGCAGTTCGAGGGTGTGGTCCTGGTCGTCCATGCGCAGGTCGAACAGGTAGCCATGGCGCTGGTGCAGCTCGGCGATGGCGGCGACGAACCAGGTGTCCAGCGAGTCGTCGTTGACCGCCAGCGGGATCGGCGTGCGCGTGGCGTCATTGCCGCGCTCGGGCAGCAGCTCGGCCAGTGCCTCGGCCTGCAGAGCCTGCATCGGCCGCACGCTGCGCAGCAGGATCTCGCCGGCAGCGGTGGGGCGGCACGGTGCCTGGCGCACCAGCAGCACCTGGCCCAAGCGGTCTTCCAGCGCCTTGATCCGCTGCGACAGCGCCGACGGGCTGATCGCCAGTCGCCTGGCGGCGGCTTCGAAACTGCCTTCTTCCAGCACCGCGGCGAAGGCGGCCAATTGCGGGTGTACCAGGTCCATGCCGGGCCTCTTCAGTTTTTCTGTACAGGATAAAGAAAAACCAGCTGGCCTTAACCAGCCGCCGGCGCCACTCTGCGCGTCCTTTCCGATGTGATGGCAGTACCCATGTGGATTACCGCGGCCCTGGCCGGCCTGTTTGCAGGCGCCGGCCTGATCATCGCCATCGGCGCCCAGAATGCCTTCGTCCTGCGGCAGGGGCTGCAGCGCCGCCATGTGGGCATGGTGGTGCTGGCCTGCATGGGCGCGGACATCGCGCTGATCCTGGCCGGGGTGGGCGGCATGGGTGCGCTGGTGCTGCAGTGGCCGCTGCTGCTGCAGGTGCTGCGCTTCGGCGGTGCGGCGTTCCTTGGCTGGTACGGGTTGCAGGCCGGCCTGCGTGCCTGGCGCGGCGGCAGTGCATTGGCCGCCGCCAGCAGCGAAGGCGGCAACCGGCGGCAGGTGCTGCTGGCCTGCCTGGCCTTCACCCTGCTCAACCCGCACGTCTATCTGGATACGGTGGTGCTGCTGGGCAGCCTGTCCACGCGCTATCCCGGCGAGCTGCGCTGGGCGTTCGCCGGTGGTGCCTGCGTGGCCAGCGTGTTGTGGTTCTGCGCGCTGGGCTACGGCGCGCGCCTGCTGCAGCCGCTGTTCCGCAACCCGAACGCCTGGCGCGTACTGGATGCAGGCATCGCGCTGTTCATGGCGAGCCTGGCGTTGTTGCTGCTGCTGCGCCCGCTGTCGCCATGAATGACTGCGCTGCGCGCATGTTGTGTCTTTGTTCCACTGATGCGGTTTTCGCCCGCACGCCCAGCACCGATAATGCCGCCCCCGCTGCGACCCCGCCGCGCATGCCGTAGTCCGGCAGCCCCCGGGTCGCCTTCGTTCTCGCAGTACATCCGTCCATTGGGCGGCATCGGTGTTCCATGAAAGACAACCTGCAACTCCTCCTGGCCCACCTCGGCCGCACGTTCCTGTTCGGCCTGATGATGGCCATCCCGCCGGCACTGGCCTGGCTGGATATCCATTGGCTGGGCGATGCGGTGGGTGAGTGGTCGCTGGTCGAGCTGACCCAGGAAGGCTTCCTCGCGGCGAGTGTCGCCGCCTTCGTGCGCCTGGCCGTGCGTCGCGCCGACGATCGCCGCTTTGCCGTGCTCGCCGCGGCGCTGTTTGCCTGCATGTTCGTGCGCGAGATGGATGAAGTGCTGGATCTGATCGCACACGGATTCTGGAAATATCCCGTGGCGGTGATGGTGGCGGGTTCGCTGGGCTGGGCCAGCCGTGACTGGCGCAGCACACTGCAGGGGCTGCTGCGCTTCCTGACCTCGCGCGCCGGCACGGTGATGACCATCGGCCTGGTGCTGCTGCTGGTGTACTCGCGATTGATCGGCATGACCTCGCTGTGGTCGGGCCTGCTCGGCGACCAGTACATCCGCGTGTTCAAGAACACCGTCGAGGAAACCACCGAGCTGCTGGGCTACACCTTCATCCTGGCCGCCAGCGTGGGCTACGTGGCACAGCGTGTGCGCGAGCCGCTGGCAGCGCGGCGCGCACAGGCGCAGGCGCTGCAGCAGCGGATGCTCTAGGCCGCATCAATCGCGCACAGCGGCGTTTCGTCCGGGCGCAGGGTCAGCACGCGCACGCCCTGCGCGGTTACCGCCACGGTGTGCTCGAACTGCGCCGACAACTTGCCGTCGCGCGTGTACACCGGCCATTCGTCCGGCAACTGGCGGATGGCCGGTTTGCCCTGGTTGAGCATCGGTTCGATGGTGAACACCATGCCTTCCTGCAACTCGAGGCCGGTACCGGCGTGGCCGTAATGCAGGATCTGCGGGTCTTCGTGCATTTCCTGGCCGATGCCGTGCCCGCAGTATTCCTTCACCACGCTGTAGCCGTGGCTGCGTGCATGGCGGGCGATGGCATGGCCGATGTCGCCCAGGCGCGCGCCGGGGCGCACCGCGGCAATGCCCTTCCACATGGCCTGGTAGGCCACGGTCACCAGCTTGCGCGCGGCGTAGTCGACCTCGCCCACCAGGTAGGTGGTGCTGGAATCGGCGATGTAGCCGTTCTTTTCCAGGGTGATGTCGAGGTTGACGATCTGCCCGCTGCGCAGCACGTCCTCATGGCTGGGCACGCCGTGGCAGATGACGTTGTCGATGGAGGTGTTGAGCACGTACGGGAAGCCGTACTGGCCCTTGCTGGCCGGCCGCGCGTGCAGCTCGTCGACGATCATCCGCTCGACGAAGTCGTTGATGTCCATCGTGCTGCGGCCTTCCAGCGGCAGGGCGTCGAGTGCGGCAAACACCTGCGCGAGCAGGCGCCCGGACTCGGCCATCAGCGCGATCTCGTCGGGGCGCTTGACCATGGCCATCGGCTCAGGCCTGCCCGGGGGCCAGCAGCGGCGGCTGCACGCCGGCCGCGCGCAGTTCGCTGGCGACGATGTCCTGGAAGCTCAGGGTCGGGTTCAGTTCGCACAGCATGCCGACCCGGATCCAGAAGTTGGCCTGGGCGTTGATGGACCGGCTGGAGACGGTGCAGGCACGACGCAGCTGGTCGTGCAGGGTGTCATCGATGTTGACGATGCCCATGGCGGACTCTCGAGAGGGAATATATGAAGCGTATACGTTTCATATATTCCACTCAAGTCCGCGCCGTTCAGTCGCTGTGGGTGGCAAAGCGCAGGCGGTTGCCGTCAGGGTCCACCAGCAGCATCTCGCGGGTACCCCAGTCGGTATCGTGCGGTGGCTGCAGGATGGGCACGCCAGCGGCGCTGAAGGCGCGGAACACCGCGTCCACGTCATCGACCTTGAAGTACACCGCGCCGCCGGGCTGGCAATCGCCGGCATGTTCGCTGAGGAACAGGGTCTGGCCCTCGCGGGTGAGCTGGGCGAACAGCGGCATGCCCGCGCCGAAGCGATGCTCCCAGTCGACGGCGAAGCCCAGGCCCTGCACGTAGAACGGCAGGGTGGTGTCGGCGTGCAGCATGCGCAGCTGCGGAATGACGGTCTGGGACATGGCGGCGGTTCCTGATGGGTAGAGTCGAGCTTGCTCGACTCTCCGATCAAAAGCAGTCGAGCAAGCTCGACTCTACCAAGGCCAACGGCGGTTGAGCTTGCTTGGAGTCAGCCATCCACGCCCGGCACGCCTTCGGCCAACGGCACGCGCGTACCGTCCAGCAGGCCGCGGCTGAGCGTGCCGTTCTCGATGAACAGCAGCTCGCCGTTCTCGCCGTTCTTGATGCTGCTGTCGATGGCGATCACGCGGCCACCATGGAAGGTGCTGACGTGCGGCATCGAGGTGTGGCCGACCACGATGCGCTTCAGGTGCAGCTGGTCGAGCACGGCCTGCACGCCGTTGCTGTCCAGCTGGCCATCGAAATAGCCGCGGTACCAGATCGGGCTGGTCTTGCCGTCGTACAGCGGCGCGGTGGCCGGGTCTGCCTTCACCTCGGCCTTGGGCGTGCCCAGCGAGGCCTGGTAGGCGGCATTGGTGGTGGCCGGGTCCAGCGCCAGCTGCACCGCCTCGGGCGAGATGCCGCCGTGCAGGAACAGGGTGTCACCGATCTTCAGCAGCACCGGGCGGGTGCGCAGCCACTGGCCGATCACCGAATCGCCCGCGTACAGCTGTGGGTAGCTGCGGCCCAGCAGCTGGGCGCTGCGCAGGTACTTGGGATTGACGTAGCGCAGGTCGTCGTAGAGCACCATGGTTTCGTGGTTGCCGAGCACGAAGTGCACCGCGCCGCCGGCCGCTGCGGCCTGCTGCTGCAGCCCGTACAGCAGCCAGAACGCCTCGGTCACCTGCGGGCCGCGGTCGAACACATCGCCGGCGATCACCAGGGTGTCCTTGCCCAGCGCCCACTGGTCCTGCGCGTCGATCACCTTGTTGGCGCGCAGCAGCCGCACCAGCAGGCCGTACTGGCCGTGGATGTCGGACACCGCAACGATGCGCGGCGTGGCCGGCAGCACCGACACCGAGGGCGCCACCGGCGGCAGCACGTGCACGCTGTGGGCGTAGCCGCACTGCGGGGTGAAATCGGTGCCTTCGGCATCGGCCGGAAGGGTGCGCATCTGCACCTGGTCGCCGCAGATCCACTTCGCCCGCAGCTGGTCGCCGACGCGGAACACGTAGGGACCATCGGCGTCGACATGCTCGGCCGGTGCGGCCACCTCGCGTGCCTGCAGCGACGGCGCGCCCAGCAGGGCCAGCGGCAACAGCAGCAGGGCGGGGTGGAGCAGGCGGCGGTGCAGCATGGTGGGTTCCTCGGCGGGCAACAAAAAAGGCGGGCCCGAAGGCCCGCCCCTGATGCTACGCCGTTGCCGACCCAGGCAGCATGCGCCGAAGGTGGGGGTCACTGTGCGGAATCGGGTGCCCGACGCCGCGCGGCGATATCAGAACTTCGCGCGCAGGTTGAACAGCACGCGGCGCGGCTCGCCCCAGTAGCCCGCGTTGAAGAAGCCGACGTTGCGGTAATAGACCTTGTCGAACAGGTTGGTGACCGTCACGCCCACGCTCAGGTTGTCGTTGATGCGGTAGCGGCCCATCAGGTCGAACAGCACGTAGCCGCCCTGGCTCATCCTGCCGGTGGCGGTCACCGGGGTGCCGTTGGCATTGAATCGGCCGGTGGGGATCGGCTGCATCTGGTAGATCTCGCTCTGCACGCTGAAGCCGCCGCCAACCGTCCACTGGCCGTGGCTGTAGGTGGTGTTGAAGCGCGCCAGGTGCATCGGGCTGGTGCTGGCGAAGCGGCTGCCATCGGGGTTGCTGCTGTAGCTGTAGGTGTAGCCGCCGGTCATGCTCCAGTGGTCGGTGATCGAGCCGGACACTTCGAACTCGCCGCCTTGGGTCGTGATGCCCTTGCTGGCGATGTAGGGCGAGCTGCCATCGGGCAGCTTGATCTCGCCGCCGTTCGGGTCGAGCTCGGCCACGTTGTCCTGCTTCATGTAGAAGCCGTTCAACGAGGTGTACAGGCGGCCGCCGAAGAATTCACCCTTCAGGCCGTACTCGTAGTTGCCGCCGGTGGTCGGGTCGAGCAGCTGGTTGTTGATGTCGCGGCGCGCGGTGGCCTGGAACACGTCGGAGTAGCTGACGAAGGCGGTGATGCTGCTGCTGAGGTCATACAGCACGCCCACGTACGGGGTCAGCTCGTGCGCGGTGGTGCGCGCGCTGCGGCTGGTGAACACACCGTTGACGTCGTAGTTGTCGGTGGTGGTGCGGTAATCCGAATAACGCGCACCGGCGATGATCTTCAGCGGGTCGATCGGGTTCAGGCGCACGGCGGCGTAGTAGCCGGTCTCGGTGGTGTTCACCGTGCTGGACGGAATGCCGTAGTTGTAGGTGGTCGGCTTGCCGATGTTGCCATCCCACTCGTAGATGCTGGGGAAAGCGTTGACGTTGTACGGGCGCGAGGTGATGCCGGCGCGGATGGTGTCCAGGTCGCGGTCGTAGTGGTTGATGCCCACCACCAGTTCATGCGAACGGCCGAACAGCTGGAACGGGCCGGAGGCGTACAGGTCGAACGCATCCTCGCGCGTCTCGGACACCGAATACGTATCGGCGATGCGCAGGCCCAGGCCGGTCACCGCATCGGCCCAGTTGCCGGTGTTGGAGCCGGCCAGCAGCAGCGAGTCGGTGTCGGTGGCGCGGTGGTTGTAGGCCAGTCGGCCGCTCCAGCCGGCGCCGAGCTGCTGTTCCAGGGTGGCGAAGTAGTTGGTGCTCTCGCGGTTCCATTCGTTCCAGCGCGCCGCGGCGCTGTAGGAGCGCGGCATGTGCGCACGCGTGCCATCGCGGAAGTACAGCGGCGAGGCGCTCCACGCACCGCCATCGGAGCGGGTCTTCAGGTAATCGATGCCGGCGCGCAGGCGGGTGCTGTCGGTCAGGTCGGCTTCGATCACACCGTACAGGCTGGGCGACTTGTCATGCTGGAAGCGCACCCAGCTTTCCTTGTCGGTGTAGGCGCCGACGAAGCGTCCACGCACGCGGCCGCCCTTGCTGAGCGGGCCGGAGACATCCACTTCGGCACGCTTGTAGTCCCACGAACCGGCGCTGAGGCTGGTGCTGGCCTGGAAGGTCTCGGTCGGGCGCTTGCGCACCATGTTGACCGTGGCCGACGGATTGCCAGAGCCGGTGACCAGGCCGCTGGCGCCGCGCACCACTTCGATGCGTTCGTAGATGGAGGTATCGCTGAGGATCGAGTTGCCGCCCGCACCGGTTGTGTAGTTGGTGGGGATGCCGTCGAACATGAAGTTGTTGATGGCAAAGCCGCGCGCGTTGAACAGCGTGCGGTTGCTGTCGTAGGACTGGATGGTGACACCCGGGGTCTGCTGCAGCACCTCGGAAATGGTGATGAGGTTGAAGTCCTCGATGCGCTGGCGGGTGAACACGGTCAGCGACTGCGGGGTTTCGCGCAGGGTCAGCGGCAGCTTGGTGGCGGTGTTGGTGCCGTACACCTGGTAGCCCTCGGTGCGCTGGGTGACCATCACCCGGTCCAGTTCGGTGGTGGTCGGCGCGCTGTCCTGGGCAAAAGCCGGCGCGACGGCGCAGGCGAGCGACAAGGCGAGGGCGTTCCGGCGCAGGGCGCCAGAGGAAGGCTGATACATGGTGGAACCTCGGTTTCTAGATCAGGAACGGGAAGACGGGCGTGGCGCCGGCTTGGCCGGGCTGCGGAAACTGAGCCAGAGCACCATCGCCCCGGCACCGGCGGCGAGCACGCCGCACCAACCAACAAACCCCTGTGCGATGCCCCATGCCGCGATGCTGGACAGCAGGCTGGCGAGCAGCCCCAGCACGCCCAGCACCTGCAGCAGGCGGCGACGCTGCGTGGGCGGCGCATGGCCGGCCACATCGCGGTGATGACGTTCCATCGCCATCGCCAGGCAGGCGAAGGCGGCGGCGGCCAGCAGCAGGGCGAGCACGCTCATGCGCCGGCCTCGACAGCGGCGGTGGCGCCGGTGCGTGCGGCGCGCGGCTTGCGCTGTGCCGGGACGAAACGATGCACCTTGCGTGCGGCCCACAGCAGGCCGGCGCCGATCACCAGCAGGCCGATATCGATGCCGGCCTTGGCACCATCACCGGCAGCAAGCGCAGATACCGCGCCACCCTGCCAGGCGACCAGGTTGTACAGCGGCAGGCCCAGGGCCAGCACGCCGGCCAACGCCAGCTGCTCGACCCAGCCGCGACGCGGTGCGCGCAGCATGGCGTGCACCACGCAGGCCGCCCAGGCGTAGAAGAACACTTTCACTTCGGCATCGCTGCGGTTGGCCACGTCCAGCGGCAGCAGGCGGTTGCCCCAGAGGAAGGCGAGCATCGCCACCGGCAGGCCGGTGACGAAACCGATATTCAGGCGTTCGACGATGCGGAAGCCCAGATGCGGGCGCGCCGGATCGGGCAGCTGGGTGCGGCGTTTCACCGTCCACAGCACCAGCCCGGTGGCCACCATCAGGGTGCCGGCCACGCCGGACAGGAAGAACAGCCAGCGCATCGTGGTGGGCGCGAAGCGCGCTGCATGCAGGCCGATCATGCCGTCGCGGGTGATGACCGCGGCCGAGCGCGGTGCAGCGGCATCCAGCAGGTTGCCGCGCGCATCGAAGCTGAGCGCGTCGGCGGCGCCGGCAATCTGGTCGCCCTGCTGGCGACGCACGCTGATGCGCATCGCCGCGTCGGAAGGATGTTCGATCTGCAGCGAGGCCGCATGACCGCCGCCCCATTGCACTTCGGCACGACGCAGCACCTCGGCCAGCGCTGGCGGCGTCGCGGCCACGCCACTGGCCTCGGCCTTCTCCGCGCGCGGGAACAGTTCGGCGAAGAACGCATCGCGGCCGCCGGGGTAGTTGGCATCGACCGCCCACGGCATGTACAGCGTCATCAGGGTGATCAGGCCGGTGTAGGTGATCATCAGATGGAACGGCAGCGACAGCACCGCCAGCGCGTTGTGGCCATCCAGCCAGCTGCGCTGGCCCTTGCCGCGACGGAAGGTGAAGAAGTCGGTGAAGATCTTCTTGTGGGTGATGACGCCGCTGATCAGGGCGATCAGCATCAGCATCGAACACGCACTGATGAACCAGCGCGCCCAAAGCACCGGCACGTAGTGCAGGTCGAAGTGCAGGCGGTAGAAGAAGTTGCCACCGCGGGTCTCGCGCACCTGCACCGGCTTGCCATCCGCATCCAGGGTGGCCTGGTTGGGATTGCGCTGGCCGCGGCGCCGTTCCTTTTCGCCCTGCGGCTGCCAGCTGACCGAGGTCGCGCTGCTGCGTGCGTCGGGCAGCTCGATGCTCCAGCGCTGTGCGTCGGGCGCGGTGCGGGCAAGGAACTGCTGGGCCTGGGTGACGGCGGTTGCGCTGCTGGCGGGCAGGCCGATTTCCGGCTGCATCCAGCGGGTCAGTTCTTCCTTCCAGTACGCGGCAGTGCCGGCGATGAAGATCAGGAACAGCACCCAGCCGACCACCAGGCCCGACCAGGTATGCAGCACCGACTGCGATTGGCGGATGCCACCGAGATTGCTCATGCCACACCCCCGCGCAGCAGCCATGCCAGCAGCGCACCGAGGCCACCGGCAAGCAGCAGGCCCAGCGTGGCGCGCAGGGTGCTGCGTGCGGCATAGGCCCAGATGGCGGCCAGCGCATAGACCACGAATGCGGCCATGGTGGCGACCAGGGTGGCATCGGCCTTGGCGCCGGGCAGCAGGCGCGCCAGTGCGGCGGCCCAGCAGGCGGCCACGGCGTACCCGCCCAGCAGGCCGAGCAGGCCACGGGCCCACAGCAGGGCATGGCCGCTACCGCGCGGCACGCGCTTGGCCGGCGGAGTGCCGCTGGCAGGAGAGGAGGAAGATGCGGCCATGGCCGATGTAAATAGGAATCGTATGCAATTGCGAGCGAATGCTATTTGACACCGGTAGCTGTGTCGAGTCCCCCATTCGGGGGAGGCGCCCGCCAAGAAAAGGGGGGCGGAGGGGATTAAGTCGTATGTGCACATGCGACTTAATCCCCTCCGTCCCCTTTTTGTCAGAGTTTGAGGACGACCGTCTGCTCGGGGGCGATGGCGTGGCCGGCGGCGTCCTGCGGCTGCATGTGGGGCAGGGCGGCGCCGCTGGTGCGCTCGATCAGGGTGGAATGCGCTTCGCCGGGGGCGAAACGATGCCGTTCGCCCCATTGGCGCAGGGCGACCAGCAGCGGGAACAGGTCGCGACCGGCGGCCGTCAGCACATAGTCCTGGTAGGCGCTGCCATCGGCCGCTGGCTGCTGCACCAGCAGGCCGGCCTCGACCAGCCGGCGCAGGCGGTCGCTGAGGATGTTGCGGGCCGCGCCGAGGCTGCGCTGGAAATCACCGAAGCGGGTGATGCCGTCGAAGGCATCGCGGATCACCAGCAGCGCCCAGCGGTCGCCGAGCAGGTCGGCACTGCGGGCCACGGGGCAGGGGCTGTCGGCATGCATGGCGGGCTCCACCGGGATATCTGGTTGCAGTTTAAAACCAGTGGCGCTACCGTGCAGCCAGTTTCAAAATGCAACCACAAAGATGAGCCTCCCCGTATCGCGGCCACTGCTCGGCCTGCTGGCGGTCGCCGCCGGCGCCAGCGTGGCCAATGTCTACTACGCGCAACCTCTGCTGGAACGGCTGGCCCAGGCCTTCGCCCTCGACACGGCCGTGGCCGGCGCGGTGCTGGCGGCTACCCAGGCCGGCAGCGTGCTGGCCCTGCTCGGGCTGTTGCCGCTGGCCGACCGTGGCGACCGCCGGCGCCTGCTGCGGGTGCAGTTGCTGGCCCTGGTGGCCGCGCTCCTGCTGCTGGCGGCTGCGCAGACGGCGGCGTGGTTGCTGGCCGGCATGTTGCTGGCCGGGCTGCTGGGCACGGCACTCACCCAGGGGCTGATCGCCTATACGGCCCAGCTGGCGCCGGCCGAACAGCGCGGGCGCATGGTCGGCGCCGTGCAGGGCGGAGTGTTCATCGGCCTGCTGTCGGCGCGCGTGCTGTCCGGCAGCGTGGCCGCCGTGGCCGGCTGGCGTGCGGTCTACCTGCTGTCCGCCGTGTTGATGGCGGCGTTGGCGCTGCTGCTGTGGCGACGCCTGCCGGCCCTCCCGGTGCCGCTGGTGCCGCCGTCGTGGCGCACGCTGCTGGCATCGATGGCCACATTGCTGCGTGACGACCGCACGCTGCGTGAGCGTGGGCCGCTGGCACTGCTGTTGTTTGCCGGCCTCAACGTGTTCTGGGCGGCGGTGCCGCTGCCGCTGTCGGCGCCGCCGTTGCACTGGTCCACTGCCGCGATCGGTGCATTGGGCCTGGCCGGCATCGTCGGTGCGCTGCTGGCCGCCCGGGTCGGCCACTGGATGGATCGCGGCTTCGGCGTGCGTGTCAGCCTGGCCGCGCTGCTGCTGATGCTGGCGGCCTGGGGGCCGCTGATAGGGCTGGCGTACTCACTGGCGCTGCTGTTGCTGGGTGTGGTGCTGCTGGACCTGGGCGGGCAGGCCCTGCACGTGTCCAACCAGGCGCTGCTGCTGCGTGCACCGGTCGAACAGCATGGCCGCCTGGTGGCGCTGTACATGCTGTTCTATGCGGTCGGCAGTGGCGTGGGTGCGACCGCCGGCACCTGGATGCAGGCACGCCACGGTTGGCATGCGGTGTGCCTGCTGGGCGCGGGAATCGCGGTACTGGCGCTGCTGTGGTGGCTGTGTTGCCGTGCGCGCCGCCGCCCCTGCGACGCGCTGTAGCGTTCAGCGCAGGGCGCGACGACCGGGTGCCTCGGGCAGTGCGGCATCGGCCAGCACGACGCGGTTGCGGCCGCTGCGCTTGGCGGCATACATCGCCGCATCGGCACGGGCCATCAGCCGCTCGTAATCCGGGTGGCCGTCGTGGCCGGCGACGCCGATGCTGGCACTGAGGTCCAGCACCTGGCCATTGGGCAGGCTGACTGGCGACTGCGCGATCTGCCGGCGCAGGCTCTCGGCAATCACCATCGCCTGCGATTCGCTGGCGGCCACCAGCACCACCACGAACTCCTCGCCGCCGTAGCGGAACAGGTAATCGCTGCCACGGGTCAGCTGGCCAAGCAGCGCAGCGACATGCTGCAACGCGCGGTCGCCGGCATCGTGGCCGTGGCCGTCGTTGATCGCCTTGAAGTGGTCCAGGTCGAGCAGCAGCAACGAGAACGGCGTCTGGTTGCGGGTGGCCAGCTCGATCTCCCGGCGCAGTACCGTCGGCAGGAAACGGCGGTTGAGCAGGTTGGTCAGCGCATCGCTGCCGGCATCGAGTTCGCCGATGCGTTCAAACAGCAGCGTCATCAGGCTGCGGATGGTGGCCAGGTCTTCGCGGATCGGCGGCAGCACGGCCAGGCGCTGGGCGGTGTCATCGTCCTGGGCACCCAGCAGGCAGCCATCGATGCGTGCGACCAGGCGCGACACCTGCTGCGTCTCGCTGCTTTCGCCGAAGCTGGGAATGCCTTTGTGGGTGAACCACAGGCCGAACTCGGACGTGGCCAGGCTGGCGCCCTCGCCATCGCAGGCGTGGCCGGCCAGGGTGTAGAGCAGGGTGTTTTCCCAGTCCAGCAACAGCGCCCGCTGGCGTTCGCGCTCGGTGCTCACGTTCTGCACCAGCGAGAACAGGCGATAGGCCGCATCGGTACGCGAGGAGCGCTCGCGGGCATGGGTATAGGCCAGCGTCATGCCTTCCATGGCGATGTCCATGGTCGCGCTGAGGCAGTTGATGGCCGCGAACGCGGTGTCGCTGTCGCAGGCCTGCTGACGCAGGCGCACGAACAGTTCGTGCTTGAGCACGCGCGCGCCGCGGGTCACCAGATCCACCGGAATGCCGACCCGCGCATGCACGTCGCCGATCACCCGTTGTGCGGCTACGGCGGCGGCCACGCCCTCGGTACCGGTGCACAGCAACTGGCTCAACCAGCGCTGCATTGCCGGCTGCAGGCGCTGCTTCACCTGTTCGTGGGACAGGAAGCGGCGTGCACGCGCATCGTCCAGAAGCACTTCATAGAAGCGCTGGGCGAGCAGCGGCGGAGCATCCTCGGCGACACGGCGCAGCAATGTAGTGGCAGCGCTGCCAGCCTGCAGCAGGCACTGCTGCCAGGCTTCGGCCAGCGGTTGGCTGGCTTCATCCAGTTGGGGGGTATCCACGTTGTTGTCCGGCGGCGTACAGCAGACCACCGGTATCGGCAGCGCGGGCGTACGGTTGAAGGGAGTGAGCAGCGCAGTGTAAGCCCGATGGGGCGTGCACGCCTGCAATGTTATAAACAGCGTAATAGTCTCCCGCGGCCACCGCGCGTAGCCTGACCGCATTGCACAGGAGCTTTGCCATGGGTCATGACCACGACCACCTGCCATCTGAAATCCGCCACGAGAAGCCCTTGTGGTGGGCGCTCGGGCTGACCACCACGTTCCTGCTGGTGGAAGTGGTGGGGGCGTTCTGGACCAACAGCCTGGCCCTGCTGTCCGATGCCGCGCACATGGCCACCGATACGCTGGCGCTGATGATCGCGCTGGTCGCGGTGCGGCTGAGCCGGCGCCCACCCGATGCACGCCGCACCTACGGCTATGCCCGCCTGGAAGCGCTGGGCGCGATGATCAATGGCGCGATGCTGTTCGTGGTGGCCGGCTACATCCTATGGGAAGCCATCGCGCGCTTCCGCCAGCCGCAGGAGATCGCCTCCACCGGCATGCTGGTGATCGCGGCGATCGGCCTGGTCATCAACCTCATCTCGATGCGGCTGCTGCAGGCCGGCAGCGGTGAAAGCCTCAACGTGAAAGGTGCCTACCTGGAAGTGTGGGCCGACATGCTGGGCTCGGTCGCGGTCATCGTCGGCGCGCTGCTGATCCGCTGGACCGGCTGGAAGCCGATCGACCCGATCCTGGCCGTGCTGATCGGCCTGTGGGTGCTGCCGCGCACCTGGGTGCTGATGCGCGAGGCGATCAACGTGCTGCTGGAAGGCGTGCCCAAGGGCACCGACGTGGCCAAGGTGCGCGCGGGCCTGGGCGCGCATGCCGCCGTGCTGGACGTGCACGACCTGCACATCTGGGCACTGGCATCGAGCACGCCGGCGCTGACCGCGCACGTGGTGATGCGTGATGGCACCGATGCCGATGCGCTGCGCCGCGAACTGGGTGCGCGTCTGCACGAGGAGTTCGGCATCGATCATGTGACCCTGCAGATCGAGGCGGACCATTGTGGCGAAGCCTGCGGGCAGCCGGTGAAGCACGATCATGACCATGGCCATGACCATGACCATGATGCGCAGGGCCATCATGGCCATGTGCACCGGTAAAAAATCCCGACTGGGTCGCGTCGGCTGGGAAGAGTCGACTGCTAGTCGACTGCTCTTGGCGGAAAGCCCCGAAAATCCCGCGCTGCGCGCGATAGTCGACTAGCAGTCGACTCTACCCTCATCGCGGCGCGAAGCCAGCCGGTCGGCCAGCCGCGTCGGTTCGGGCAGCCGGTAGCCGCGCAGCGTGCGCTGCACCCAGGCCAGCGCGGTATCGGCGCTGACCCGATGGCCGCCGGCCACGAACAACGGCCTGCAGCGGATCTTGCTGCGCAGCACCCAGCCCAGCTGCTCGTCGCCGTCCAGCAGCGGCGTGTGCGCGCCGGCTTCTGCGCCGGGCTCTTCGAAGCGCCCACCAGCTTCGACTTCGCCACGCCGATAGTGGGCAGGTCGGTCACTACGCCCAGGTGTGACGCCACGCCCAGCCGCCGCGGGTGGCTGATGCCATGGCCATCGACGAACACCAGGTCCGGCGTGCGCGGCAGCTGTGCCAACGCGGCCAGCAGGGCCGGCAGTTCGCGGAAACTGAGCAGGCCGGGGATGTAGGGCATGACCGTGGGAATGCGTGCGATCTCCTGCGCCACCGGCTGCAGGGTGCGGGCATCCAGCAATACCGCTGCGGCGCGGGTGGTGGCGCCGTCATCCTCGAAGCCCACGTCCAGCCCGGCCAGCCAGCGCACCGTGCGCGGCAGGCGGTCCTGGCGCTCCACGCGGCTGGCCAGCTGCCGCTGTTGTTCGCGGGCGTCGGCGACGCTGCCTTGCCAGCGCCCGGGGTCGATCACGGTCTTCATCGGCCCGCAGCATGGCATGGCCGCCGCCACGGCGCGGTGAGCGCCGGCGGGGCTACAATGGCCGCCTGCCTTTCCTCGCGTTGGAGATCCTGCAGTGACCCGTAAACTCGTACTGTTGCGCCACGGCCAGAGCCAGTGGAACCTGGACAACCGCTTCACCGGCTGGGTCGATGTCGATCTGACCGACCAGGGCCGCAGCGAGGCCGCCAACGCCGGCCGCCTGATGCGCGAAGAAGGCCTGCAGTTCGACGTCGCCTACACCTCGGTGCTCAAGCGCGCCATCCACACCCTGCAGGGTGCGCTGGCCGAACTGGGCCAGGACTGGCTGCCGGTCAACAAGTCCTGGCGCCTCAACGAGCGCCACTACGGCGGCCTGCAGGGCCTGGACAAGGCCGAGACCGCTGCCAAGCACGGCGAGGACCAGGTCAAGGTGTGGCGTCGTTCGTACGACATCCCGCCGCCGCCGATGGAGCTGGAAGATCCGGGCCACCCGATCCACGACCGCCGTTACGCCGGCCTGGACCGCAATGCACTGCCGGGTACCGAATCGCTGGCGACCACGCTGGACCGCGTGCTGCCGTACTGGCACGACGCCATCGCGCCGCAGCTGAAGGACGGCAAGACCGTGCTGGTCACCGCGCACGGCAACTCGCTGCGCGCGCTGTACAAGTACCTCAACAACGTCTCGCGCGAGGAAATCCTCGAGCTGAACATCCCGACCGGCATCCCGCTGCTGTTCGAACTGAACGACGACCTGACCGTGAAGTCGTTCCGCTACCTGGGCGACCCGGAAGCCGCCCGCAAGGCCGCTGAAGCCGTGGCCAACCAGGGCAAGGCGAAATAAAACTGAAGGCCGGCGCAAGCCGGCCTTTCGTTTTGTAGAGTCGAGCCATGCTCGACTGCTTTGATGTCGTGCGAAAGGCGCAGTCGAGCATGGCTCGACTCTACAGGGGCAGGCCCCTGAGGCCTTTGTTAGACGATGCCCAGCGCTTCGCTGACGTCAACGTAGGCGTAGCCATCTTCCCAGGGGTAGCGGTGATCGGCGTCCGGAAGGAACATCACCACGGCATCGAGCGGTGTTTCCGGGGCGTGTCGAAGGGCCGTTCCGAGATATTCCCGATGGAACCGTGGATCGACGCGCTTGAAAATGACGTCGTATCCCCCTGACAGGACGTCGCCATTCCTGATGTCCGGCTGTATCCGATTCCCCTCGGCGAGCATCGCGGCGCAGGCACTGAGCAGAGCATGCGCCCTGTCACGGGGCATGTTGAAGACCATGACTTCGGGCGCCTGGTGGCACTGGTTGAAGCCGATGGTGTAGGAAAAAGGGGCTTGATCGGGGTGATCTGGTTGGACGTGCAGGCAATGCCACCCGTAGCGCTGGATATGCTCGGCCACGGTCTCATCGCGGTGTGTCTGTCTGTCGGCCATGTGGTTCAAACGGGTGTCGTGGGTGCGATGCCTGCCAGTCTGGCATAGCGCCGGCAGTGTGCGGCATGGGTGAAACCCTTCCCATCAGGGGCGAATGAACGCCATTACGGCGGCCTGTTGTAGCGTCGAGCCATGCTCGACTGACGCCATCGCAACCCAGTAGAGCCACCCCATGGGTGGTTGCATCCGTCGGCTACGAAGGACCCAGCAAGCGCACCCTCGGCGGCTGCAATCCAGCAATGTCGATGACGTGGTCCTGGCATATCACTTGATAGTGGGCGAATGGGCCGGGGTAACGGCTATCAGCGAAGGTGGCATGGTCCAGATAGTCGAGGAACTTCGAACGGCTGTAGCGGCGGAACCGGTTGCCGCTCCAATCTTCGGAGTCGTCGCCGCTCTGGTAACACTCGTTGTGCACGACATAGCTGATGTAGTCATCCCATACCAGCTCGAAGCGCTGCGAATCGGAGGTTATCTCTATCGCCCGCACGTCATCTATCCAATGTCCCTGGCCGAAATTCACGCGGCGGGGCTCTCCTGTCACCCGTCCCTCCTCGATGACCAGCCGCAGACAGTTGACCTCCGGTTCGCCGATATCCGTCAGGAACAGATACTCGCAGGTGTCAAGAGCCAGTAGCAGCGCAGCTTCGTCCATGGGCGCGAGGTCCGGTGATCGGGAAGACAAGAATACCGGCATGCACTTGGTTGGCGATGCCACGGCCCCTGTGACCTTTGGCCGGTCCCCCGCACCGCCGTGCCCGCTACGCTGGACGATTCGCCGTCGGAGAGAGACTCCATGAACGTCCGCAACCTGGTCCCGCTGGGCCTGACCATCGCCATTGCTGCTTCGCTGGCCGCCTGTGGCAAGAACGAAACCGCGCCGGCCGCCACTGCCGATGCCAAGCCGGCCTTCGATCAGTCGCAGATCAAGACCGCGCTGATCTCGCTCAACGGCGCCGACCTGGATCCGTCCATCGCCGCCTGTACCGACCTCAACGGCTTCGTCAACAGCAAGTGGCTGAAGGCGAACCCGGTGCCGGGCGACCAGACCACCTGGGGCAGCTTCGAAATCCTGCGCGAGCGCTCGCTGGAAGTGCAGCACGCGCTGGTCGAACAGGCCGCCGCCAGCCAGGCCAAGGCCGGCTCGGTGGAAGCCAAGATCGGTGACATCTGGAAGACCGGCAACGACGAAGCGAAGATCGAGGCCGCCGGCCTGACCCCGCTGCAGCCGCAGCTGGACAAGATCGCCGCGCTGAACGACACCGCCGCCATCACCCAGTACCTGCGCGACAGCCAGGCCGAAGGCAAGGGCGTGCTGTTCTCGCTGTTCGGCAATGCCGACTACAAGGATTCGGCCAACGTCATCGCCTACGTCGGCCAGGGCGGCCTGGGCCTGCCGGAGAAGGGCTACTACTTCGACGAGTCGCAGGCCAGGATCCGCGAGGCCTACGTGGCCTACATCGCCCAGGTGCTGACTCTGTCGGGCATGGACGCGGCGCAGGCTGCCGAGCAGGCCAAGGCCGTGATGGCCTTCGAGACCCGCCTGGCCAAGGCCTCGATGTCGCGCATCGAAATGCGTGACCCGGCCAAGCGCTACAACCCGCTCAGCGCCGCCGACGCCGACAAGCTGACCCCGAACTTCAGCTGGACCGCGCTGTTCGACACCCTGAAGGTGCCGGCCGCGCAGAAGTTCTCGCTGGCGCAGCCGGGCTTCTTCGGTGAAATGGACAAGATGCTGGCCGACGTGCCGGCCAGCACCTGGCAGGCCTACCTGCGCTTCCACACCGTGGATGACGCTTCGCCGTACCTGAGCAGCCAGTTCGAGAAGGCCAACTTCGACTTCTACAGCACCACCCTGCGTGGCCAGAAGGAAATGCAGCCGCGCTGGAAGCGTGTGCTGGAATCGGTGAACGGTGGCATGGGCGAAGCCCTGGGCCAGCTGTACGTTGATGCCGTGTTCCCGGCCGAATCGAAGGTGGCCATGCAGCATCTGGTGGAGAACCTGTCGCAGGCGCTGAAGGCGCGCCTGGAGCAGCTGCCGTGGATGGGCGAGGAAACCAAGAAGAAGGCACTGGAAAAGTGGGCCAGCTTCACCCCGAAGATCGGTTACCCGGACAAGTGGCGTGACTGGGCGGGCCTGCAGACCAACGGCGACAGCTACCTGGGCAACATGCAGGCGGCGCGTGCGTTCAACTACCGCTACATGCTGGACAAGATCGGCAAGCCGGTGGACAAGACCGAGTGGGGCATGACCCCGCAGACCGTCAACGCCTACTACAACGCGACCAAGAACGAGATCGTGTTCCCGGCCGCCATTCTGCAGGCGCCGTTCTTCGACGCCAAGGCCGACCCGGCGCTGAACTACGGCGGCATCGGCGCGGTCATCGGCCACGAGATGATGCACGGCTACGACGACTCGGGCAGCCAGTTCGCCGCCAACGGCAACTTCGACAACTGGTGGACCGACGGTGACCGCAAGGCCTTCACCGAGCGTACCGACAAGCTGGTCGCGCAGTTCGATGGCTATGAGTCGGTGCCGGGCGTGTTCGTGAAGGGCAAGCTGACCCTGGGCGAGAACATCGGTGACCTGGGCGGCCTGACCGTGGCGTACGACGCGCTGCAGATGGCCCTGAAGGAGGACCCGAAGGCCAATGTCGAAGTCGACGGTCACAGCCAGGACCAGCGCTTCTTCATGAACTGGGCCACCGTGTGGCGCCGCAACTTCACCGATGGCGAGCTGCGCGTGCGCCTGAACACCGATCCGCACGCACCGGCCAACTTCCGCGCCAACGGTGCACCGTCGAACATGCCGTCCTATGCCGCTGCGTTCCAGTGCAAGGCCGGTGACGCGATGGTGCGCGCCGACGACAAGCGTGTGGTGATCTGGTAATCGCCACGGCGGTTGTCTGAGTGCAGAAGGCCCCGCGAAAGCGGGGCCTTTTCTTTTGCTGTGGCTACCCGGCCAGCATGTCGCGGAAACGCCTCAGCACGTACGGGTCAATCAACCCGCCGGCCTGCTCATCGAGAATGCGCAGTACCGCGTCATGCTCCATCGCCTGGCGGTAGGGGCGGGCGCTGGTCATCGCGTCGTAGGCATCGACCACGGTGAGGATGCGTGCGCCCAGCGGGATCGACTCGCCGTGCAGGCCATCGGGGTAGCCGCTGCCGTCGTGGGCTTCGTGATGGGCGCGGATCAGCCGCGCCACCGGCACCGCATCGCTGCGGCCCGTGGCCAGGAAGATGTGTTCGCCACGCACCGGATGCTCGCGCATGATCGCGCGATCCTCGTCGGTGTGCCGGCGCGGGCTCAGCAGCACGTCATCGGGAATGCCGATCTTGCCGATGTCGTGGAAGCGCGCGGCCAGACCGACGTGCGCGCGGCTGTCGCTGTCCATGTCGCAGTGGATGGCCAGGCGCTGGGCGAGCAGACCGACGCGGTCGCAGTGGTGGCGGGTGTAGGCATCGCGCATCTGCAGCGACATCGACAGTGCATCGACCAGGCAGGCATCGGTGTGCAGCAGATCGGGAGGGTTGGAATCAAGCATGGGGGTGGCGCCGCCTTGGCACGCAGAAACAACAAGGCCCGCGTCTGCGGGCCCGGATGGGGTGGGGTGATGCATAGGGTAACGCGTGCGCCGGGGTCAGCGCAGCGCCAGGGTCAGCAGCAGCGCACGGGCCGCGTTGAAGCGGTCCTCCGGCAACGGCAGCGGGTGCTTGATGCGCAGCTTGTCCGGCCCTTCCATGGCGTACAGGTTCGGCTGCTTCTGGATCAGCTGGATCACCGCCATCGGGTCGATGTTCGGCTTGGATTCGAACACGATGCGGCCGCCGTTCTCGCCCAGGTCCAGCTTGCGGATGCCCAGGGTGTTGGCCTGCAGCTTCAGTTCGGCAATGGCGAACAGGTGCTTGGCCGCATCCGGCAACAGGCCGAAGCGGTCGATCATCTCCACCTGCAGCTCGCGCAGTGCCTCGCTGTCACGCGCGCTGGAAATGCGCTTGTACAGGGTCAGGCGGGTGTGCACGTCCGGCAGGTAACTTTCCGGGATCAGCGCCGGCACATGCAGCTCGACCTCGGCACCGCGCACTTCCTCGCCGGCATCCAGGTCGGGCAGCTTGCCCTGCTTGATGCTGCGCACCGCGCGTTCCAGCAGCTCGGTGTACAGGCTGAAGCCCACTTCGGCCATCTGTCCGCTCTGGTCCTCGCCCAGCAGTTCGCCGGCGCCGCGGATTTCCAGATCGTGCGTGGCCAGGGTGAAGCCGGCGCCGAGTTCGTCCATCGAGGCGATCGCTTCCAGGCGCTTCTCCGCATCCGGGGTGATCGAGCGGCGGTCCGGCGCCACCAGGTAGGCATACGCACGGTGGTGCGAGCGACCCACGCGGCCGCGCAGCTGGTGCAGCTGGGCGAGGCCGAAGCGGTCGGCGCGGTTGATGATGATGGTGTTGGCGTTGGGGATGTCGATGCCCGATTCGATGATCGTGGTCGACAGCAGCACGTTGAAGCGCTGCTTCTGGAAATCCAGCATCACCTTTTCCAGCTCGCGCTCGGGCATCTGCCCGTGGGCGATGCCGATGCGCGCTTCGGGCACCAGCTCGGACAGCTCGCGCTGCATGCGGCCGATGCTTTCCACGTCGTTGTGCAGGAAGTACAGCTGGCCACCACGCGCCAGCTCGCGCTGGAAGGCTTCGCGCAGCAGCGCGTCGTCCCACTGGGTGATGAAGGTCTGCACCGCCAGCCGGTTCGGCGGCGGGGTCGCGATGATCGACAGGTCGCGCAGGCCGGCCATGGCCATGTTCAAGGTACGCGGGATAGGCGTGGCGGTCAGGGTCAGCAGGTGCACGTTGGCGCGCAGCGCCTTCAGTGCCTCCTTCTGGCGCACGCCGAAACGCTGCTCCTCGTCGACGATGACCATGCCCAGGTCCTTGAACTTCACGTCCGGCTGCAGCAGGCGATGGGTACCGACGATGACGTCGATGGTGCCGGCGGCGACCTTCTCCAGTTCGGCCTTGATTTCCTTGGTGCTCTTGAAGCGCGACAGCACTTCCACCTTCAGCGGGTAATCGGCGAAGCGGTCGCGGAAATTGCGGTAGTGCTGCTCGGCCAGCAGCGTGGTCGGCACCAGCACGGCCACCTGTTTGCCGGCGCTGGCCGCGGCAAATGCCGCGCGCACGGCCACTTCGGTCTTGCCGAAGCCGACGTCGCCGCAGACCACGCGGTCCATCGGCTGGCTGCTGGCCAGGTCGCGCAGGGTCGCGTCGATGGCGGCCAGCTGGTCGGGGGTTTCCTCGAACGGGAAGCCCGCCGCGAACGGTTCGTACATCGCGCGGTCCACCTGCAGCGCCAGACCGGCACGCGCCTGGCGGCGGGCCTGGATCTCCAGCAGCTCGGCGGCCACGTCGCGCACCTTCTCGGCCGCCTTGCGCTTGGCCTTGGTCCATTGCTCGCCACCCAGCGAATGCAGCGGCGCGGTTTCCGCCGATGCACCCGAATAGCGGCTGATCAGGTGCAGCTGGGCCACCGGCACGTACAGGCGGTCGCCCTTGGCGTATTCGATTTCCAGGAACTCGCCGGGCATGCCGCCGACGTCCATCGCGATCAGGCCACGGTAGCGGCCGACGCCATGGTCTTCGTGCACGATCGGCGCGCCCTCGGTCAGCTCGCCGAGGTCGCGGATGATGGCTTCCGGCTCGCGGCCGGCACGGCGCGTGCGGCGGGTGCTGCTGGCGCGCTCGGGGAACAGCTGGCGCTCGGTGAGCACCGCGATGCGCGGCTCATCCAGCGCGAAGCCGTCTTCCAGCGGCGCCACGGTGATGGCGAAGCGCGCATCGTCGGCGAGGAAGCTGGGCAGATCGGCTACCACCGGCGGCTTCAGCTCGGCGGCCTGCAGCACTTCCAGCAGGGCTTCGCGTCGGCCCGGTGAATCGGCGGCGATCAGCACCCGGCCCGGGTAGTGACCGAGGAATGACTTCAGTGCATCGCCGGCGGGCGCGTCGCGCGCGGCCACCGGCAGTGGCGGCAGTGGCTGGTCACCCAGCGCATGCGCATCGGCAATGCGTGCGTGCTCGGGCGCCCAGACTTCGATGCGCGCGGCATCGTTCAAGCGTTCGCGCAGCAGTTCCGGCGACAGGTACAGCGCTGACGGCGGCAACAGCGGCCGTTCCACATCGTGGCGGCGCTGTTCGTAACGGTCAGCGGTCTGCGCCCAGAAGGCGACGGCCGCTTCATCCGCACCGGTGCACACCACCGGCAGGCTGCCGGCGGGCAGGTAGTCGAACAGGGTGGCGGTTCGGTCGAAGAACAGCGGCAGGTAGTACTCGATGCCGGCCGGGGCCAGCCCGGATTTCAGATCCTGGTACAGCGAGCTGCGCCGGGTATCGACATCGAAGCGCTCGCGCAGCGTGCCCAGCACGCGGGCGATGCTGGCATCGTCCATCGGCACTTCGCGGCCGGGCAGCATGTGCACCGACTCGACCTTGTCCAGCGAGCGCTGGCTTTCCGGGTCGAAGGCGCGGATCGAATCGATGTCCTCGTCCAGCAGTTCCACCCGCAGCGGCTCATCGGCGCCCATCGGGAACACGTCGAGCAGGCCACCGCGCACGGCGAAATCGCCGGGGTCCATCACCTGCGGCACGTTGCGGTAGCCGGCGCTTTCCAGGCGGCGCTTCTCGGCTTCCAGGTCCAGGCGCTGGCCGACCTTCAGGTCGAAGCTGCCACCGATGACGTAGCTGCGCGGGGCCAGCTGCTGCAGCACCGTCTGCACCGGCACCACCACCAGGCCACGCTTGAGCGTGGGCAGGCGGTGCAGGGCGGCCAGGCGCTGCGAAATGATGTCCGGGTGCGGGCTGAAGCGGTCGTAGGGCAGCGTTTCCCAATCGGGGAACGCCACCACCGGCAGGTCCGGATCGGTGCCGATCAGGGTCTGCAGGTCGGCTTCGAGCTGGTTGGCGCCGTGGTTGTCACGGGCGATCACCAGCAGCGGCGCGTCGTGCGCGCGCGCGGCCTGGACCAGGTACCAGGCCAGGGCGGTCGGCGAGGCGGGGGCGCGCCACCAGGCGCGGAGCTGGCCGGCGCGAGGCAACGGCGGGGCGGGGTATGAGGTACGCGACATGGACCGCCGATCTTAGCAGAAGGGTTTGTCGCGACCGTGTGCGCAACGCGGTTGGTAGCGCCGGGGCCTGGCCCGGGGCTGGCCGCCCCCCCCAGCGCCCGCCCGGGGGTGGCCGGGGGGTCAAGGGGTGTGGTGGGGGGGGGCTAGGGCCGGGGGTGCCCGCCCCCGCGGGGGGCGGGGGGGCGTGGGCCCGGCGCTACATCAGTTGTCCAGTTCCAGCACCATGCGCACCAGGCCATCGGCGCCATTGGGGTGCGGTACCGGCTTGAAGCCCAGCGAGGCGGCCAGCTGCTTCATCGGCTCGTTCTCGGCGGCCACGTCGCCATACAGGCGGTCCAGGTACTTGCCGCGGCCCCATTTCACCAGCTTGCGCATCAGCTGGCGGCCCAGGCCCTGGCCGATCAGGAAGCGGCTGATCAGGATCGCGTACTCGGCTTCACGGGTACCAGGGATGATCGAGGCACGCGCGACCGCGCCAACCACCGCCTCACCGGCAGGCAGCGATTCGGCGGCCACCAGGGTGATTTCGGTCTTGGGGTTGGGGTGGGTCAGGCGCTGGGTGGTGTCCGCCGAAAGCTCGGTCACCGACTGCAGGAAACGGTCACGGATTTCTTCCGGCCCGAAGAGGCTGAAGGCGGCCTGCAGCGGCGCGCCGTCTTCCGGGCGGATGGGGCGGATCAGCAGCTCGTGGCCGCTGGGAGCCTTGAAGATCTCATGCCAGGGCGGCATGCGGTTGCGAGTGGCCATACCGGGTGATTCCTTGGTGGTCCATCGATTGTGGCATCACCGGGGCTGCATTCCGTGAACGAAAGGCTCACGGGCGTACAGCCTCGTGAAGACGGCAGATCGTCGCCTGATCGTGGCCTATTCGGGGGCCTTGAGCCAATCCAGGCGGGTGGTGGCACCCGGCTCGCCCAGGTGCTGGCGCAGCGCCGGCAGGGCCGGGCCGACCACCCGGTCGAACTGCCAGGGGGCATTGAGCAGCAGCATGCCGCTGCCGTTGAGGCGCAGCGGGGAATCGTCCGGACGCACCAGGAACTCGATGGTCATGGCCGATTTCACCGGCAGGGCGGCGGCCTTGCGCAGGAAATGCAGGATGGTGCGGCGCTGCTTGATCGGGAACCAGACCGCGCAGGTGGCCTGCGGCCAGCGCGCCAGGGTCTCGGCCAGGGCGGCCAGGATGGCCTGGTATTCGGCATCCTGTGCCTCGTACGGCGGGTCGATCAGCACCAGGCCACGGCCGATCTTGCTGCCGTTGACCTTCGGCGGCAGCTGCGAACGCAGCAGCGCGTAGCCATCGCCCTGGTGCACGCCGACGCGGTTGTCGTGGGCAAACAGCGCCTTCAGCTGGGCCGCTTCATCGTCCTGCAGCTCGCAGACCGCCATCCGGTCCTGCGCGCGCATGGCCTGGGCACTCAGCAGCGGCGAGCCCGGGTAGGTGATCATCGCGCCCACCGGGTTGTCGGCCTGCACGGCCTTCAGGTAGCGCTCGATGACCTCCGGCAGCTTGGGCTGGGCCATCAGGCGCATGATGCCGTCTTCGGCCTCCAGGGTCTTGCGGCCCTCTTCGCTGGCCAGCAGGTAACGGCCGGCACCGCCATGGGTGTCGAGCACGAAGAACGGGCTGTCCTTGCGCTTGAAGCTGTCGATCAGGGCCAGCTGCACGATGTGCTTGAGGACATCGGCATGGTTGCCGGCATGGAAGGCGTGGCGATAGTTCATGGGCGGCAGTGTACGGGGCGGCGGCCGCAGCGGCTATGCTGCGCGCCATGACAGCCCCCGTTGCCCAGGTCCTGGTAGTCGAGGACGAAGCCGCCATCGCCGAAACCGTGCTGTATGCCCTGCGCAGCGAAGGCTACGCGGCCAGCCACTGCCTGCTCGGCGGGCAGGCCCTGCAGCGCCTGCAGGAGGGCGATGTGGACGTGGTGGTGCTGGACGTGGGCCTGCCCGACCTCAGCGGTTTCGAGGTCTGCCGCCGGCTGCGCGCGATGCCGGGGCCGCAGGCGCAGGTGCCGGTGATCTTCCTGACCGCCCGCAACGATGAGCTGGACCGCGTGCTGGGCCTGGAACTGGGCGCCGACGATTACATGGCCAAGCCCTTCTCGCCGCGCGAGCTGGTGGCCCGGGTACGCGCCCGGCTGCGCCGGGTGACGCCGGCCGCCCCGGTCGTGGCGGCGGTCGAGCCCGGCTGGCGCGAGCATGGTGCCTTCTCCATCGACCGCGAGGGCCGTCGCATCCGCTACCAAAGCCACACCCTGGACCTGACCCGCTATGAGTACGCCCTGCTGGAGGCGCTGCTGCAGCGCCCCGGCGCCATCCTCAGCCGCGCCCAGCTGATGGACCGCGGCTGGGACAGCAGCGCCGACAGCGCCGACCGCACCGTCGATACCCACGTCAAGACGCTGCGCGCCAAGCTGCGTGCGGCCGGTGCCAGCGACGACCCGATCCGCACCCATCGTGGCCTGGGCTACGCGCTGGAGACCTGAGCGATGCGCCTGGTACTGAAGCTGTTCCTGGGCTTCTTCCTGATCACCGGCATCGCCGCGTTCTTCGTCATGCGGGTGTTCGTCAACGAGGTGAAGCCGGGCGTGCGCCAGGCGATGGAATCGACCCTGGTCGATGCGGCCAACGTGCTGGCCGAAATGGCCGCCGCCGACGTCAAGGCCGGCACGATCAGTAGTGGCAGCTTCACCCGCAACCTGGCCAAGGCGCGGCAGCGCGACCTGAAGGCGATGGTCTGGCGCTTCCCCAAGCGTTCGCTGGATTACCGGGTGACGATCACCGATGCGCGCGGCATCGTCATCTACGATTCGCTGGGCCGCGACGTCGGCCGCGACAACTCGCGCTGGAACGATGTCTACCGCACGCTGCGTGGCGAGTACGGCGCGCGCTCCAGCCCGGAAGTGCCCGGTGGCGAGGGCGACACGGTGATGCACGTGGCCGCGCCGGTCTACGACCCCGCCGATGGCCACACCCTCATCGGCGTGCTCAGCCTGGCCCAGCCCAACCGCAGCATCGATCCGTTCATTGCCGCCAGCCAGCGCGCCATCATGGAGCGCGGGGCGTGGCTGATCGGCCTGTCCGCGCTGGTCGGCGTGCTGGTGACGATGTGGCTGACCACCGGCCTCGGCCAGCTCAGCCGCTACGCACGCGCGGTCACCGCTGGCGAGCCGGTGCCACCGCCACGGCGCCGCCGCGATGAGATCGGCGATCTCGGCCAAGCGCTGGAAACCATGCGCCGCAAGCTGGAAGGCAAGGCCTACGTCGAGCAGTACGTACAGTCGTTGACCCATGAGATGAAGAGCCCGCTGGCCGCCATCCGCGGTGCCGCCGAACTGCTGCAGGAACCGATGCCCGATGCCGACCGTGCGCATTTCGCGCGCAGCATCGTCGACCAGCAGGAGCGGTTGACCGAGACCATCGACAAGCTGCTGGCGCTGGCCGAAGTGGAACAGCATGGCTGGCTGCAGACCCGCGACCCGATCGCGCCGGCCACGCTGCTGGACGATGCCGCTGCCGCCGCACAGGTGCGTGCACAGGCGGCCGGTGTCGTGGTGCGGATCGACGCGGTGCCTGACCTGCGCGTGCACGGCGATGCCTATCTGCTGCGGCAGGCGCTGCAGAACCTGATCGACAACGCGGTGGCGTTCTCGACGCCCGGCGGCGAGGTCGAGCTGGAGGCGGTGGCCGATGGCCAGGGCGTGCGCCTGCAGGTGGCCGACCGTGGCGCCGGTGTGCCCGAATACGCGCGTGACCGGGTGTTCGAGCGCTTCTATTCGCTGGCCCGTCCCGGCAGTGGCCGGCGCAGTTCCGGCCTGGGCCTGCCGTTCGTGCAGGAAGTGGCGCGCCTGCACGATGGCCGCGCCAGCCTCGAGCCGCGGCCCGGCGGCGGCACGGTCGCGAGCCTGTGGCTGCCGCTGGGTGGACCGGCGCAGCGCGCCCGTCGCTGACTTCACATTCGCTTCAAATTCGCCACAAACCCCGCTCACCGCCGCCGTCCATCCTGCAGTCCTCTGCAACGAGGACGGACGATGAAATCCCTGAAGATGCTGTTGCGGTTCGCCATTGTCGGCGGACTGATCCTGCTGCTGCTGATCCCGCTGACGATGATCCGCGGCGTCATCAACGAGCGCAGTGCATACCGCGACGAGGCCTTCGCGCGGGTGGCCGACAGCCGCGCCGGTGCGCAGCGCCTGGTCGGCCCGGTACGGGTGGTGCCGTGGGTGGAACGCCAGCAGGTCGAGGTGGTCGACGCCAAGGGCAACAAGAAGACCGAGGAGCAGGTGACCGAAGGCCACTGGCTGCAGATGCCGGCCTCGCTGGACGTGGGCGGCGAGATGCTGCCGAGCCAGCGCGAGGTCGGCCTGTTCAAGGTGCCGGTGTACAGCTGGAACGGCCAGTTGAAGGCGACCTTCGCGGCCGACGATTACCCGGTGAAGCCGGGCCGCAGCTATGGCCGGCCGTACGTGGTGCTGGGCGTGTCCGATGCGCGTGGCCTGGTCGGCACGCCGGACCTGCGCGTGGATGGCAGACAGGTGCGGTTGCTGCCGGGTGTCGGGGCGGCCAGCGAGGTAGGCCGTGGCCTGCACGCGCCGGTGGCCGGCTTCGCCGAGAGCCACGGCGGCACCCTGGCCGGCAGCAGCATCGAGCTGGACCTGCGCCTGGACGGCAGTCGCGCGCTGTCGGTGGTGCCGGTGGGTGATGACACCCGGATCGCACTGCGCTCGCGCTGGCCGCACCCGTCCTTCAGCGGTGCGTTCCTGCCCAACGAACGCCGGGTCGATGCGCAGGGGTTCAACGCGCAGTGGGCGGTGTCTTCGCTGGCCTCGGATGCCCAGACGCAGCTGCGCCGTGACGGTGCGATGGATTCGCAGGCAGTGACGGTGTCGCTGGTGGATCCGGTCGACACCTACACCCAGGCCGACCGCGCCTCCAAGTACGGCATCCTGTTCGTGGTGCTGACCTTCGTCGGCTTCATCCTGTTCGAGCTGATCAAGTCGTTGCGCATCCACCCGCTGCAGTACCTGATGGTCGGCCTGGCGCTGGCGATCTTCTTCCTGCTGCTGATCAGCCTGTCCGAGCACATCACCTTCTGGAAGGCCTACCTGGTCTCGGCCGTGGCCTGCATCGGCCTGCAGGCGGTGTACCTGGCCCATGTGCTGGGCCACTGGAAGCGCGGCCTCGGCTTCGCTGCGCTGCTGACCCTGCTGTACGGCGCGCTGTATGGCCTGCTGGTCTCGGAAAACAACGCGCTGCTGATGGGATCGCTGCTGCTGTTCGTGATCCTGGCGCTGGCGATGTGGGTGACCCGCCGGGTCGACTGGTACGCGCTGGGCGCGGAACTGAAGTAAGGAGCACGCCATGGGCTGGCGCCAGGGATTGTGGCAACGGGCACGGCAGGGCGTTCCGGCGCTGCTGGAAGTGGATGCACTGCTGCAGGCACATGGCGTGCTGGCGGCCCTGCCGGGGGCACGGATCGCCCCCGGCCTGGTCCGCTTCCAGCTGGCCGCGGTGACCTGCGAGGGATTGCAGCGCAGGGGGCTGGACTGGCTGGTCGGCGCGCGGCAGGGACGCGGCGCGCTGGCCGGGCGGGTGCCGCGCTACCGGCCATGGAAGGCCGGCGCGGCGGCGCTGTCGGAGATCGGCATCGACGGCCTGCCGCCGGACTGGCCGGCGCATGCCGCGGTGTACGGCTGCAGCAGCGTGGACCAGCGTCATTGGCTGTTGCTGCTGCCGGAGCGCGCGCAGCTGTGGCTGGGGTGGCGTGGGTGAGCGCAGTGCTGCCCATGACCGATGGGACGGGGGCCGCCCACCGCCGCTGGCTAGACTCGATGGGTTGACGATCGAGCCGAAGGGCAGGGGTGTGGTGTGTTGAAGTGGAACGGGCTGAAGTGGGGCGTGCTGGCCACGGCGCTGGCGATGGGTGGCAACGCAATGGCGCAGCAGCGTGAACCGGTGGACCTGGACATGGTCAGCCGCATCCGCCAGGAGGCCTTCCACCGTTCGCAGGTGATGGACACCTTCAGCTACCTCACCGAACGCATCGGCCCGCGCCTGACCAATTCGCCGGCGATGGGCCGCGCCAATGCGTGGACCCGCAGCAAGTTCAGCGAATGGAAGCTGGACAACGTGCACGACGAAGCCTTCGATGATTTCGGCCGCGGCTGGGAATTCACCTCGGCCAGCGTGGAAATGCTGGGCGACCGCGTGCAGCCGCTGCACGCCCTGCCCAAGGCGTGGACGCCCGGCACCCGCGGCCCGGTCGAGGGCGAGCTGGTGCACGTGGAGATCAAGAAGCCCGAGGACATCGAGCAGTACCGCGGCAAGCTGCGCGGCAAGATCCTGCTGCTGGGCGAGGCGCGCGAGTACAAGCGCGGTACCGAGCCGGACTCGCACCGGCACGACGCCACCTCGCTGGAAGGCCTGCAGGAATTCACCCTGCCCAAGGACGTGGCCGCCGAACGGGCCAAGCGGGTGAAGGAATACAAGGAACGCCAGGAGCTGGCCGCCAAGGTCAACGCCTTCTTCGTCGAAGAGGGCGCGCTGGCATCGATCAGCATCAGCAGTTGGGACAACGGCATCATCCGCGTCGCCGGCGGCGGTTCGCGCAAGGCCGGCGAATCGGTGGGCATCCCGGAACTGGCGATGATCGCCGAGCACTTCAACCCGCTGGTGCGCGCGCTGGACGCCAAGCAGCCGGTACGCCTGCGCGTGGACGTGGCCGCGCGCTTCACCGACGAGGCCGACCAGCCCGGTTACAACACGCTGGCCGAGATCCGCGGCAGCAGCAAGCCCGACGAAGTGGTGATGATCGGCGCCCACCTGGATTCCTGGCACAGCGGCACCGGCGCGGCCGACAACGCCGCCGGCGTGGCGGTGATGATGGAGGCGATGCGCATCCTCAAGGCCACCGGCGCCAAGCCGAAGCGGACCATCCGCGTGGCGTTGTGGAGTGGCGAGGAGCAGGGCCTGATCGGCTCGCAGGCCTATGTGGCCAAGCACTTCGGCCGTTTCCCGGAACCCACCGACGCGGCCCAGAAGGCGCTGCCGGCCTCGCTGCGCGACCCGACCGGTGCCCTGCAGAAGACCCGCGATTACGGCAAGTTCCAGGTCTACTTCAACATGGACAACGGCTCCGGCCGCTTCCGGGGCATCTACGCCCAGGAAAACCTGGCGGCGATGCCGATCTTCGAAGCCTGGCTGGCCCCGTTCCAGGACGTGGGCGCCACTACCGTGGCCACCCGCAATACCGGCAGCACCGACCACATCAGCTTCGACCGCATCGGCCTGCCGGGCTTCCAGTTCATCCAGGACCGCCTGGACTACTTCACCAACGTCCACCACAGCCACCTGGACACCTGGGACCACGCCGAGCCGGACGACCTGAAGCAGGCCGCCGCCATCGTCGCCTCGTTTGCCTACAACGCGGCGATGCGCGAGCAGTCGTTCCCGCGCAAGGCTGAACCGCAGCCCTGAAAAACCGGGCAGGAGGGGCGGGATGTGTCCGCCCCCCCTTGCCTTTCCGGGGCTGGTGGTAAAATCGGGGGATTCCCGTTCCCCGAGCCCTCCATGATCTGCCGCACCCGCTTCGCCCCCAGCCCCACCGGTTACCTGCACATCGGCGGTGCCCGCACCGCGCTGTACTGCTGGCTGGAGGCCCGCCACCGCGGCGGCGAATTCGTGCTGCGCATCGAGGACACCGACCGTGAACGCAGCACCCAGGGCGCGATCGACGCGATCCTGGAGGCGATGGACTGGCTGGGCCTGGACTACGACGTCGGCCCGATCTACCAGACCGACCGCGTCGCCCGTTACCTGGAAGTGGCCGAGCAGCTGGTGGCCGACGGCAAGGCGTACTACGCCTACGAGACCCGCGAAGAGCTGGACGCGATGCGCGAGGCCGCCATGGCCAAGCAGGAAAAGCCGCGCTACAACGGCGCCGCGCGTGAACTGGGCCTGCCGCGCAAGGACGACCCGAACCGCGTCATCCGCTTCAAGAACCCCCTCGACGGCACCGTGGTGTTCGACGACCTGATCAAGGGCCGCATCGAGATCGCCAACAGCGAGCTGGATGACATGGTCATCTTCCGCCCGGACGGCTACCCCACCTACAACTTCGCGGTGGTGGTGGACGACTGGGACATGGGCATCAGCGAGGTCATCCGCGGCGACGACCACATCAACAACACCCCGCGCCAGATCAACCTGTACGAAGGCATCGGCGCCCCGGTGCCGAAGTTCGGCCACATGCCGATGATCCTCGACGAGCAGGGTGCCAAGCTGTCCAAGCGCACCGGCGCGGCCGACGTGATGCAGTACAAGGACGCAGGCTACCTGCCCGATGCGCTGCTGAGCTACCTGGCCCGCCTGGGCTGGTCGCACGGTGACCAGGAGCTGTTCAGCCGCCAGGAACTGATCGAGCTGTTCGACGTGACCAACTGCAACTCCAAGGCCTCGCGCCTGGACATGGCCAAGCTGGGCTGGGTCAACCAGCACTTCCTGAAGACCGAGGAGCCGGCCAGCATCGTGCCGCACCTGGTCTACCAGCTGGAAAAGCTGGGCCTGGACGTGGCCGCCGGCCCGGCGCCGGTGGACGTGGTGATCGCCCTGCGCGAGCGCGTGCAGACCCTGAAGGAAATGGCCGAGAAGGCCGTGGTCTGGTACCAGCCGCTGACCGAGTACGACGACGCGGCCGTGGCCAAGCACTTCAAGGCCGGCGCCGAGCTGCCGCTGGGCAAGGCCCGCGAACTGCTGGCGGCCCTGCCGGAATGGACCGCTGAAGCCGTCGGCGTGGCCCTGCACGACGCTGCCGCCGCCCTGGAAATGGGCATGGGCAAGGTCGCCCAGCCGCTGCGCGTGGCCATCACCGGTACCCAGGTCAGTCCTGACATTTCCCATACCGTGTACCTGGCCGGCCGCGAGCAGGCCTTGAAACGCATCGATGTGGCCATCACCAAGGTAGCAACGGCCTGAGCCCTGCCGCCCAGACCTGAACCGGAGAACGCGCATGCCCGCCAAACCAGCCTCTGCCTGTACCGCCCCGCACCACCACGTCCACGACGCATCGGATTTCGTGGCGGTGGTCGAGCGTGTCTCGCGTGAGCGCGGGCTGCGCCTGACCCCGATCCGCGCCAACGTGCTCAAGCTGATCGCCGAGGCCGGCAAGCCGGTCAAGGCCTACGAGCTGCTGGAGTGGGTGCGCAACGGCAAGGGTGTGGGCGCTGATGCCCCGCCCACCGTCTACCGCGCGCTCGACTTCTTGATGGCGAACGGCTTCGTGCACAAGCTGGAATCGGTGAATGCCTTCGTGGCCTGCCACCACCCCAGCAGCGCGGCGCATTCGGTGCCGTTCCTGATCTGCAACAGCTGCCACAGCGCGGTGGAGCTGGAAGACCGCGAGATCGTCACCCAGCTGGAAAAGCGCGCCAAGGAACTGGGTTTCCAGCCGCAGGCGCAGACCCTGGAAGTGCACGGCCTCTGCGCGCGCTGCGCCGGCTGACGCTACGGGATTCTGCTGGGGTCAGAGCCCTTTTGCCAAGGCAAAAGGGCTCTGACCCCGTATGAGGTCCGGGCTCTGACCCCATCTCACAAACGCTGCCGCAGCCGCTTCAAGGCCACCTTGCGCGCAGCAACCAACTCTTCCTCCTCCAGCGCCAGCGACTGCAGCCACGCCATCGCTTCCGCCACCGATGCACCACGTGCGGCATACAGCGCCAGGCTGCGGCCCTGCGGCGTCGGCGCCTGTTCCCACGCGCGCTGGACCAGGCGCAGCAGCGACTGCTGCGTTGCCACCGGCACCACAACGCCCTTGTCGAACGACAGCAGCGAATTCAACGCAGCCAGCGCCCGCGACGGCGCCGACATCGGATCGCTCTGGCTGAAATCCGCCTGCGCGCAGAACCCCAGCAGCGCCATCACCGACGCCTCGCTGCGCACGTCCTCCAGCACACCGATCGCATAGGTCGCCCGCCGCGGATCATCCAGCAGCGGCTGCAGCCCCGCCACGCCACCGTGCCCGAATGCCGCACACACCTGCGCCCACGGCGCCATCGGCGCGAGGTGGGTGCCATCGGCGTTGTACTGGAACTCCTCGCGCCAGCCGTACAGCGCACACAGGCGTTCGATCTCGGTAGCGCCCTCTCTGCCGTGTTCCAGCACGAAGCGGATCAGATCCTCCACTTCCACGTTGCCGCCATGTTCCAGCGGCGCGGGGCCCTTGGCCGCTTTTTTGGCCAGTGCGTTGAATTTCATGATGAGTGATCGTTCCTGATCAAAAGCAGTCGAGCAAGGCTCGACTCTACAAATAAAGCGGAGCCACAGGCCCCCGCTCTTGATTTCATTCCTTTGATTCACGTGGCTGACGCGCACGGAGAATGTCCGTGGCCGGGTGGGTGGGGCAGGCGGGACCGCAGGCGCCATGGATGGCGCCTACGAGCCCCCATGGACGGGTTTACGGCGTGTCCCGCCATCCGCGGCGCCCCCCC
>NZ_JBRRCR010000029.1:0-46861 GCF_056759115.1 Stenotrophomonas sp. STEN087
GTGGGGGGGGGGCGTGCCGAATGACCCGGCGGCGGGCCGGGGTTTGGGGCGGTCTATGGCGGGGGCGTGGGCGGGGGGTACCCGGCGGTCTGGTGTCCGCGGGGGCTTGCCCGGGCGGCTTCCCTCACCGCAGCGGCGAGCGATCCTCGCCTGCATCCGCCGCTTCCACCGCCGTCGGCCCGGCATTGCTGCGCCGCTGTTCCTCGTACGTGCGGAACGCCTGGTGGATGTGCTTGCGCAGCTCATCGTCGTTCCAGGGCTTGGTCAGGAAGCGGTAGATCGCGCCGCGGTTGATTGCATCGGTCACCGTGTTCAGATCGGTGTAGCCGGACAGCACCAGGCGGATCGTATCCGGGTACAGCATCTTCACCCGGCCCAGGAACTCGGTGCCGCTCATGTCGCTCATGCGCTGGTCGGACAGGATCACCTGCACGTCGTTGATCGCCAGCAGGTCGAAGGCATCGCGCACGTTGCCTGCAGCCAGGATGCGGTAGCCATCGCGACGGAACAGGCGCACCAGCGAACGCAGCACGTTCTCCTCGTCGTCCAGCAGCAGCAGGGTGCGGTCCGGACGGGTCTCGGCGAACGCTTCCGGGCGCAGGTAGCGGCGGCGCAGGGTCATGCCGGCGGCATCGGCCGACATCGGCTCGCCGAACAGGTAGCCCTGAAACACGTCGCAGTCGTTGCGACGCAGGAAGCCCAGCTGTGCCTGCGATTCCACCCCGTTGGCAATCACCGTCATGCCCAGCTGGTGGCCCATGGCGATGATCGCGCGGGCGATGGCGGCCTCGCGATTGCCGGCCGGCGCGCTCTTGATGAAGCTGCGGTCGATCTTCAGCTTGTCCACCGGGTAGCGCACCAGCGCGCTGAGGCTGGAATCGCCGGTACCGAAGTTGTCCAGACTCAGGCTGATGCCTTCGTTGCGCAGGTTGGCCAGGGTCTCGTGGACGAAGTTGACGTTGTTGGTCAGCGCGCTTTCGTTGATCTCCAGCGTCAGCATCTGCGCCGGCACGCCCGCGGCCTGGATCAGTCCCATCACCTCGGCGAAGAAGTTCGGGCGCAGCAGCTGCAGGGTCGACACGTTCACCGCGATGGTGAAGTCATCGAAGCCCTGGTCGCGCCACAGCCGCGCCTGCTTCAGTGCACCTTCCAGCACCCAGGTGCCGATCTGCACGATGATGCCGAGGCGCTCGGCGGTGCGCATGAAGCGCTCCGGCACCAGCATGCCCAGGGTCGGTGACTGCCAGCGCAGCAGCGCTTCCATGCCCACCACGTGGCCGTCGCGGGCGCTGACCAGCGGCTGGTAGCGCAGCTTGAGTTCGCCATTGGGGATCGCATCGACGATCTGGCGGGCGATGATGCTCTCGCTGTGCGCGCTCGGCGGGGTGTCCACCGCGTGGATGCGCACCGCATTGCCGCCTTCGCGGGCCGCCTGGTACAGCGCATCCTCGGCATGGTCGAGCAGGCGCGAGGCGTTGCTGGCGTGCTCCGGGCACAGGCTCACGCCCAGCTTGCCGGTCATGAACAGCGTGTACGGCAGCACCGACAGCGGCAGCTCCATCTGCTGGCGGATTTCTTCGGCGAAGTCTTCCGGCAGCGGCAGGTCGGCGGTGCGCGGCACGGCCAGCAGGAATTCATCGCTGCCGTGGCGCCACAGCTTGCCGCGGCCGCGCAGGTAGGACTGCAGGCGCTGCGCGACCAGCACCAGCGCCTGGTCGCCGACCTCGGCACTCATGTTTTCGTTGACCGATGCGAAGTGGTCGATATCCACGTGCATCAGCATCAGCGGGGTGCCGCCGGAGGCGGCTTCGGTGACCATGGCCTGCAGCTCGGGGTTGCCGGCGCCCAACCGATCGGGGGCGTCGTCGATGCTGACAGGGGGCATGTTGGGGTTCCACATGGCTCAGTGTTCCGGGGAATCAGCGGCGGTCGCAGTGACCGCCTGGTAAGGAAGATGGACGTCGACGAGCGTACCGGCGCCATGCGCCGACTCGATGCGGACGTTGCCGCCGACGCTCTGCGCACGTTCGCGCATCACGATCAGGCCCAGGCCGCGAGGGCCGTCCGGGTCGAAACCCTCGCCGTCATCGCGGATCAGCAGGTGCAGGCCGCGCTGGTCGACATCGCGCAGCTGCAGCTGCACCTGGCTGGCACGGGCGTGGCGCAGCACGTTGGTCAGACTTTCCTGGGCGATGCGGAAACAGGCCTGTTCGATGCTGTTGTCCGGGCGCGAGGGCAGGGTGTCGATCTCGGCCAGCAGCTCCACCGGCGAGGAACGGAACAGCACCCGTGCCTGCCAGCTCAGTGCCGCCTCCAGGCCCAGGGCGTCCAGCTGCGGCGGGCGCAGCAGGGTGGAGATGTCGCGCAGCTTGGCCACGGTGGTATCGGCCAGGCTGACGATCTGCGCCAGGTCCTCGCTGCGGCGTCGTGCGTCTGCTTCATCCTGCGCGGCGTAGGCGGAAAGCTTGATGGCGGTGATGGCCTGGCCGATGTCATCGTGCAGGTCGCGCGAGATGGCGCGGCGCTCGTCCTCCTGCAGCGAGAACAGGCGGCCGGCCATGGCCTGCAGTTCGCGGTTGCTGGTTTCCAGCGCGGTGCGCGTGCGCTCGGATTCGCTCAGGTCTCGCACGATCAGCAGCTTGCAGTCGCGGCCGCCGTAGCGCACTTCGCCCACCGCCAGGCCGGCGTGGAAGCGGCGGCCATCGGCGCGCTGCATCACCACCACGCTGTTGTGCCCGGGGCTGTGCTGCGGCTGGCCGGCGCGCAGCTGCAGGCGCACCCGGTCCAGTTCCGCCGGGTCCACCAGTGCATCCAGCGGCTCGCCCAGCAGGGTCTGGCTGCCATAGCCGAACAGGGCCGCGGCCCAGGCGTTGGCATACAGCACGTGCTCGTCGGACAGGATCACCACGCCGTCGGGGAGCACCCGCACCAGCTCGCGGAACTGCTCCTCGCGCTCACGCAGCAGGCGTCGCGACTGCTCGCGCTCGGTCACGTCCTGCAGGGTGCCCAGCACCCGCTCGCGGCCGGCCTCGTCCGTGCCACAGGCCGCGCGCAGGTGCACCATCAGGGTACGGCCATCCATCGACAGCACGGGCAGCAGCACATCCACCTGCAGCTTGGGGTCGGTGCACAGCTCGGCCAGCAGCTGTTCGGTCTGCGCGGCCGTGGTCGGGTCGGCCGGCACCAGCAGTTCATCGAAGCGATGCCAGCGCCGCGCCTCGGGCGGGCGGCGGCCCAGCAGGCGGTACACCTGGCTGGAGTAGCGGCCGAGGCCGCTGGAAGGGTCCAGCTGCCAGGCGCCGATGCGGGCCAGTTCGTGTGCCTCTTCCACGCGGGCCTGGGCCTGGTCGCGGCGCAGCTGGGCCAGGTCCTCGGCGGTGCGGTCGATGGCGATCAGCAGGCGGGCGTTGTGGCCGTCGTAGTCGATCGCGTTCGAGCGCAGTTCCATCTGCCGGCGGCTGCCATCGCGCAGCTGCAGCGGGGTGCGCAGCACGCAGATCTGCTCGGGCGCCTCGCGGATCGCCTCCAGCTTGTTCTGCAGGATCAGCCTGTCGCCGGGTGGCCACAGCACGTCGATGGTCTGCTCCAGCAGCGCGTCGCGCTCCCAGCCGAAGGCCAGGCAGGCGGCCGGGTTGGCGTCGAGGATGGCCAGGCTGTCCAGGTCGTAGACCAGGATCGGTCCGGGGTTGCCCTCGAACATCTGCCGCAGGCGCAGCTCCGAGCCCTGCAGGCGCGCATGGGTGCGCAGCACATGCTCGGCCAACGGGCGCAGCAGCAGGTACAGCAGGCCGGCGCTGGCGAAGGCGAAGAAGGCGTCCTTCACGGTCTGCCAGAACGCCAGCTGCCGCGGGTCCGATATCAGTGCCGCCATGGCGCCATCGGTGGCGATCATCCAGGCCAGCGCCAGCACCAGATAGGTCAGCACCACCCGACGACGGTCACGACCCAGCGCCTTCGCCATCTGCGGGTCGGGAGCGGGGGCGGTGCCGGTCGGTTCTGCGGGCATGGACAGGGCAGGGGGAGGGGGCGCCAGCCATATTAACGCGCGACCGCGTCCAGGCACTCAATTATCCGCCGCAGGCGCCGTTAACCACTGCGTGCCCCGCTGTCGGGCGCGCCATTCCGGAGCAACATCGCGTGGACCAAGGGATCATCGCCAGCCTGCTGCAGCACCCGCTTGCCTCGGCGCTGGTCATCGTCGACCGTGGCGGCCGTCCGCTTGCAGCCAATCCGGCCGCGCGCGAACACGGCCTGCCGGCGACGGTGGCCGCCTACGCGCCGATGCTGGAGGACCTGCGCCTGCTGGCGGCCGACGGTGGCATCGTCGCCTGCACCCTGCCGGGCGGCCCGCGCGGCCACTACGACGGCTACCTGCGCGCCGTGCACGATGGCAGCGGCAACCTGCTGGCCTTCACCCTCAGCGTGCCCGAGCCGGTGCCGGTCGATGCCGGTGGCCGTTGGGAACTGGCGCTGGAGAGCGCCGGCCACAGCCTGTGGGACTGGGACATTCCCAGCGACCGGGTGGTACGGACGCCTTCGCTGGTGGATGAGACCGCCCACAACATCATGTCCCGCGTCCACGGCGATGACCTGGCCGACATGCGTGCGGCGCTGGACGAGCACCTGCGCGGCCACAGCGAGCAGTACAGCGCCCAGTTCCGCTTCCGCCAGGAGGATGGCCAGTGGCGCTGGGTGCTCGACCGCGGTCGCGTGGTTGCACGTACCGCCGATGGACAGCCGCTGCGCATGGTCGGCACCCATACCGACATCGAGCAGCAGAAACAGCTGGAAGCGCTGCTGCAGGAACAGCAGCTGCACCTGAGCGAGGCCCAGCGCATCGCCAGCATGGGCAGCTGGTCGTTCGACCCCACCGACCACCGGTTCTGGTGGTCGCCCGAGCTGCGCTCGCTGCTGGCCCTGGCACCTGGCGAAGTGCCCGGCCAGCGGCGCTGGCTCAAGCAGCTGCACCCGCGTTCGCGCGGCGCGCTGCGTGCGGCCTGGCGCCGGCTGTGGCGCGACGGCCGTGCCGCCAACCTGGAACTGGAACTGACCCGCGGCAGTGAGCCGTCCCAGCATCTGCGTCTGTGGATGCAGCCGCTGCTGGACATGGATGGCCATCCCAAGCGCCTGCTGGGGCAGGTGCAGAACATCACCGAACAGCACCAGACCGATGCGCTCATCCGCTGGCGCACCGAACTGCTGAACCGTGTCTCCGCGCTGGGCCGCATCGGTGGCTGCGAGATCGAGGTCAGCACCCGGCACATGCAGTGGACCGAGGAGTGCTACCGCATCCACGGCCTGCGCAAGGAGCCGATCACCCTGGACCAGGCGCTGGCGCTGTACACCGAGGATTCGCGCGCGCACTTCGAGGCGGCGCTGCTGCGTATCGCCGGTGGTGGCCTGCCCGAGCAGTTGGACCTGTGCTTCTACCGCCAGTCCGGCCTGCGCGTGTGGGTGCAGGTGTTGATTGAACTGGATCGTCGCGACGGCCTGCCGCCGCGCTTCGTGGTCCTGTTCCGTGACATCACCCGCGAGCGCGAAGCCAACGAACGCATCGAGCTGCTGGCCCACTACGACCTGCTGACCGGCCTGCCCAACCGCGCGCTGCTGGGCGAGCAGACCGCCGAGGCCATCGAGGAGGCCCGCGACCGCGGCACCTCGCTGGCGATGCTGTTCATTGACCTGGATGGCTTCAAGAACATCAACGACAGCTTCGGCCACGCCACCGGCGATGCGCTGCTGAAGGCCGCCGCCACCCGCCTGCACCAGAACCTGCGCAACAACGATCTGTTCGGCCGCTTCAGCGGCGACGAATTCATTGTGGTGCTGCGCGACCTGGCCGAGCCGGAGGATGCCGGCCACGTGGCGCGCAAGCTGATCGGCTCGCTGGCCGAGCCGCTGCGCCGTGGCGATACCACCCTGAAGGTCGGCGCCAGCGTGGGCATCGCCATGCTCGGCGACAGCCAGACCGATTTCGACTCCCTGCTGCGTGCCGCCGACGCGGCGATGTACGCGGCCAAGGAAGCCGGGCGCAACACGTATCAGTACTACAGCCAGGACGCCCTGGCGCGCATCCAGCGCCGGCTGGAGATCGAGCATGGCCTGCACGGTGCCATCGAGCGCGAGGAGTTCAGCCTGGCCTACCAGCCGCTGCTGCATGCCCATCACGGTGAACCGCCGGCCATCGAAGCGCTGCTGCGCTGGCATCGTCCCGGCGTGGGCTACTGCAGCCCGGCCGAGTTCATTCCCATTGCCGAGAAGTGCGGCGAGATCGTCCGCATCGGCGACTGGGTGCTGTCCGAAGCCTGCCGCCAGGCGGCGGCGTGGGATCGTGCCGGCCTGCGTTTCGAGCGCATCGCGGTGAACGTCTCGGCCGTGCAGCTGCGTGACCGCGGGTTCGCCGAGCGTGTGATCGAAATCTGCCACGCCCATGGCTGGCCGCCGCAGCGGCTGGAGCTGGAACTGACCGAATCGGCGCTGATCCGTGACACCGACATCCTGCGCCACTGTTTCGACGTGCTGGAACGGCACGGCGTGCCGCTGGCGGTGGACGACTTCGGCACCGGCTTCTCCAACCTGCATTACCTCAACCGCTTCCCGGTAGGGCGCCTGAAGATCGACCGCAGTTTCGTGCAGGGCATGCTGCACGACACCGGCACGGCCGAAGTCACCCAGGCCATCGTCCACCTCGGTCACGCGCTGGGCATGAAGGTGGTGGCCGAAGGCGTGGAAACGCACCAGGAAGAAGACGTGCTGCGCCGGCAGGGCTGCGACGAGATCCAGGGCTACCTGTACTCGCGTCCGCTCAGCCCGCGCGACCTGGCGCTGTGGCTGCGCCAGCAGCACGCCACCCCGGAAGTGGCCCTGGCCCGGTGACGGTAGCGCCGGGCCATGCCCGGCGGCATTGGTCTGTGCCCTGGTGGGTGCCGACCGTTGGTCGGCACTGATGCCTGCGCTCGCGATCATCCACGCATGGCGTGGATCTACTTCCGGGCTTTGCCTTGGTGGGTGCCGACCGTTGGTCGGCGCGGATGCTCATCCACGCATGGCGCGGATCTACTGGCCAACGAACCGCTGCGGGAGTTTCGAGCGCAGCCGTGCCCGTATTGCCTCGACCACGTTGGCATAACGCCGCCGCTGGATGCGGTAGCCCATGTAGAAAATCAGCGGACACACCAGCATCGGCCATGCCATCGGCCGCACCAGCATGATAGGTACCACCAGCAGGGTCAGGATCAGCGCGAACCAGCTGCATCGACCGATCACGCGCACCTCGCGCCGCCGCGTGTCGACCACGATCAGGCCCCGCATCAACCCGAAATAGCGTCCCTGGAAGGACGGCTCGAAGCTCTCACGGAAGGCCACGCTGCCGTCGGGCAGGGCATGGAACGCCAGGCGCAGCCATTTTTCGATGGGAAGATCGTGGTCCAGTCCGGCCAGCGACAACTGGCTGAGTTCAGCCGGCGAAGCCGCGACCCGCTGGTTGAACAGGATGATGCCGGTGCGAAAGAAAAACGGCGCCCAGAACAACAGCAGCAGGACTTCGATCAGCAACAAAGCGATCAGGGCGATGGCCATCGGTCTTCCATGAACGGGACCGGCGCATCATGCCATGGGCGACAGCCCATCCACGCATGGCGTGGATCTACAGCGAATCCCCATCCAGCCCGAGATCCCAGGCCATCCCCAGCAGTTCACCCGCGGGTGCGTGTGGGGCAGGGCGGGCATCGGCCAGCTGCCTCAGCTCCTCGATCTCCTCGCGTGCGACCGCCTCCAGCTGCTGCAGCTGTTCGCGCACGCTCGGGTTGCGCGGGCGTTCGGTGGGGTCGATCGGGGGCAGGGCGCGGATCAGGGTCATGGTGCGCGGGTCGGGGGCATCCAACGGCAGGTTACAGGCAAAGGCCCCGGAATGACCGGGGCCTTGCGGGCTGCCGGAGCAGGCAGCGGACATCAGGATCAGAACAGCTCGACCGTGCCGGCGCCCATGTTCTGCTGGGCCACCGGCTTGTGCGGCGGGCGCTCCCACTCGCTGCGCAGTTCGCGCAGGCGGCTGCCGGTGCGCTGCAGGGCGGTGGCGATCTCTTCGTCGAACACGCCGCCGTTACGGTGCAGCAGTTCCTGCAGGGCCACGGCTTCGCGGTTGATCGCGGTCAGGCGGTCCAGATGGGTGTGCACGCCGCCCAGGGCCTGGGTGGCGATGTCTTCGAACTGCAGGGCGCGCACGGCCTCGGCCACGCTGCCGTCGATCGAACGGGCGCACTCGGACACTTCGCGCATGCCATCGCCCAGCGAGGCATTGATCTGCGCCACGTTGTCCAGCATCGCCGCCGCTTCCTGGCGTGCTTCGCGGGAACGGTCCATGTCACGCGAGGCCATGTGCGAGACGGTCTCGCGCACCTTGGCGATGGCGTCCTTGGAGCTGTGGGCCAGCTTGCGGATCTGTTCGTTGAAGGTGGTCGAGCGCTCGGACAGGTTGCGCACTTCGTCGGCCACCACCGCGAAGCCACGACCGGCTTCACCGGCACGGGCCGCTTCGATGGCCGCGTTCAGCGCCAGCAGGTTGGTCTGGTCGGCAATCGACTTGACGTCTTCAAGCAGGGCGAAGATGCCGTCCAGGTGCTGGGCCATCTGGTCGATGTGCTGCACGGTGGTGCTGCTCTGGCCGCTCACCTGTTCCAGCGCTTCCACCAGCTGTTCCATGCGGTGGTTGGCGTGCTGGGCGAAGCGGGCGACGTCGAGGCCGGCATTGCCTTCGTCACCGGCGCGGTCGACGATGCGCGACAGGGCCTGGCTCTGCTGGCGCGACTTGCGGTTCATCGCATCGAAGCTGCCACCCAGGCTGGAGACGGCCTGGCGGATCAGGTCACGGGCGCGTTCGACTTCGCCACGCGAGCCGTCGATCTCGTTGCCGACGAAGCTGCGCAGTTCGGTCAGCAGCTGGTCCTGCTCACGCAGGACACGGGCATGTTCCGGGGAACGCTGCGCCTGGGCGCGGGTGGTCCACCACGCAAAGCCCAGCCAGCTCAGCGTCATCGTGGTCAGGATCGCCCAACGCAGGGCGGCCGGCCATTCGAAACCGATGGCGAAGGGGAGCAGCAGGGTCAAGGCCAGGGGGGCGGCCAGACGGATGAAAATGCGTGAGTACATGGACGTTCTCGGGAGGTGCACGGAGGATGTATCGGCCGTACCCCCTTTCTCTTTAACGTCGATGTGGCTTCTGGATGCGCCGGATTTCCGACGCCCCGGTGCGTCAGGGGTCAGCCGCGGGGGCGGATCCCTTTTCCACGGAAAAGGGCTCTGACCCCAAGGCCCCTCAGGCCAGCTGCCGGTCCACGGCTTCGGTCATCGCCTTGCGGCTGAGCAGGAAGTCCCAGTAGCTGCCGCCCAGCTGCCGCCAGAGCACGGCCGCACGCACGGCGGCCAGCAGCAGCGCGCGGATCTCGGCCACCACCCCGGCCTGGCCCAGGTAGTGCGGGTTGCCCTGCACCATGACGCGCGGCTTGAGGTGGCTGATGGTGTCGGCGTAGAGGCCGCCCAGGCTGGCCAGCACGTCCGGGTGGCCGCTGTCGCCCAGCTCGGCGGCCTGGCGCTGGGCACGCTCGATGCCCGAGGCGACCTTGTTCACGGTGGCGCCGTCCTGCACGAACCGCCGCTCCAGCTGCAGCACCGACAGGGCCAGCTTGGGCAGGATCGGGTCCTGGCCCTGGTTGCGGAAGTAGTTGTGCAGCAGGCGCAGGCCGGATTTCAGCGCGTCGCGGTCACCGAAGACCTCCTGCGGGGAGGCGGCATCGATGCGGAACACGCTGTCCACCGCGGTACGTACCGCCGCGGCGTCGGAATGGCCGGTATCGGCGATACGGCGTACCTGCTGCAGGGCCTGGGCAATGCCGGCCAGGGCCAGGACGCGGTCGTCGACAGTGAAACTCATGCAGCGATTACCTCAAAAGGAGAAGGGGTGGTGCGCAGGCGCTGTTCCAGCGGCGCATCGGTGGCGGCGATGACCGCGCCGCCCAGGCAGACGTCGCCGTCATACAGCACCAGCGACTGCCCCGGGGTCACGGCCCGCTGCGGGCGGGCGAAGGTCACCTGCACGCTGCCATCGTCCAGCACCTCGACCGTACACGGCTCGTCCGGCTGCCGGTAGCGGGTCTGTGCCGTGCACTCGAAGCGGCGGGCCGGCGGGGCCCCGGCAATCCAGTGCGCGGTTTCCGAGCGCAGGCGGTCGGACAGCATCCACTTGCTGTCCCGGTCCTGGTCCACGTACAGCACGTTGCTGGCCACGTCCTTGCCGACCACGTACCACGGCGCCGCCGGGCGGCCGCGCACGCCGCCGATGTTCAGGCCCTCGCGCTGGCCCAGGGTGAAATAGAACACGCCCGGGTGCTCGGCGATGACGCTGCCGTCGGCCGGGTCGAGGATCTGGCCGGTCTTCGCCGGCAGGTAGCGGCCGAGGAACTCGCGGAAGTCACGCTCGCCGATGAAGCAGATGCCGGTCGAATCCTTCTTGGCATGGGTCGGCAGGCTGACGTCGCGGGCGATCCGGCGCAGGTCGCTCTTTTCCAGGTCGCCAATCGGGAACAGGGTGGCGGCCAGCTGTTCCTGCCCCAGCTGGTGCAGGAAGTAGCTCTGGTCCTTGGATCGGTCGGCGCCACGCAGCAACAGCCACTGCTGGCCGCGCTGGGCGACCCGCGCGTAGTGGCCGGTGGCGATGCGCTCGGCCCCCAGCTCGCGGGCGGCGTCCAGGAAATGCTTGAACTTCACTTCGCGGTTGCACAGCACGTCCGGGTTGGGCGTGCGGCCGGCGGCGTACTCGGCCAGGAAGTGCTCGAACACGCCCTCCCAGTACTCGCTGGAAAAATCGCGGAAGTGGAACGGGATGCCGAGCAGGCCGCAGACGGCCACCGCGTCGCGGCGGTCATCCTCGGCACGGCAGTCGCCGCTGCCATCGTCGGCCCAGTTCTGCATGAACAGGCCGGCCACGGCCTCGCCCTGCTGCACCAGGCGCCAGGCGGCCACGGACGAATCCACGCCGCCGGACACGCCGACCATCACCCGTGGGCTGCTCATGCGACCTCCTGGACCAGGGAAAGCGGATGGCGCTGGCCGGCCAGGTAGTCGGCCACCACCTGCCAGACCAGCGGGCTGCGCAGGCGCGACCCGGCGGCCTGCAGCTCGGCCGGGTCCAGCCACAGGGCGCGGTCGATTCCGGTATCCAGCGGCTGCTCGGGGTCGTGCGAGAGCGGGCGGGCGGCGTAGCAGAAGCGCAGGAACGCCGTGCCGTCAGGCGCGGTCCACTGGTAGCAGCCGATGAAGGCGGTCAGTTCCACCGTCCAGCCGGTTTCCTCGCGTGTCTCGCGCAGGGCGGCGGCGGCCAGGCTCTCGCCCGGTTCCAGGTGGCCGGCGGGCTGGTTCAGCACCTGCCGCCCCTCGATGGTTTCTTCCACCAGCAGCACGCGGCCGCCGTCGACCACCAAGGTGGCCACGGTGGCATGCGGTGCCCAGCGCGGGTCCTGCACAGCGTTCAACTCAGAGGTCGTCCTTCTTGGTCAGCTCCAGCTCCATCGCATCGGCGGTACGGATGGCCGCATCGATGGCGTCGCTGAGCTGGTCGGTGGTGGCATCGGCGTCGATTTTCACCACGAACATGGCGGTCTTGTCCTGCTTCACCCAGCCGCCCATCTTGGCGTCCTGGGAGTCTTCCAGCATGCGGTTGGCCACGGCTTCGGGGAACTGCGCGGTCTTGGACACATAGCCCGGCGACCAGATCTCACGGATGTTGTGGCTGCCGAAGTCCTCCACGGCCGAACGCACGTAGACGATCTGGGTGCGATCGCCTTCCACGTCGAACACCATCTGGTAATCGCCGTCCTCGTCCACCTCGAAGGTGTAGCCCAGCTTTTCCAGGTGGCGGGCGATGGCGGCGTCGGCCTTGCTGCTCTCTGCGGCGGTCGCGGCACCGGCACTGCCGGCGGCGGCCAGGGCGAACAGCAGGGCAGGCAGAAGGGTCCTTTTCATGAAAATCCTGTGAAACGTGGGGGACAGGCGTTGATTGTGACGGCGGCCGTGCGTGCCGTCCATTCCGCGGCGGGCCGACGCAGGACCGTCGCACCCTCTATAATGTCCAGATGCCCCGCGAGTCTTCCCCCGAATCCCATCACGATCACGGTATTGCCGTGGAGCCCGCGCGCCCGGAAGTGGCGCCGCCGCCGTTCTACCAGGTCATGATCCTCAACGACGACTACACCCCGATGGATTTCGTGGTGGACGTCCTGCAGCAGTTCTTCAGCATGGACCTGGACAAGGCCACGCAGGTGATGCTGCACGTCCATACCCGCGGCCGCGGTGTCTGCGGGGTGTTCACCCGCGAAGTGGCCGAGACCAAGGTCGCCCAGGTCAACGAGTACTCGCGCATGAACCAGCATCCGCTGCTGTGCACGATGGAAAAGGCCTGATCCCGGCGCATCGCCGGTAATCCGCACTGTTCCAGCCATGGCCGTTCTCTGGCCCCGTCTGCGTGCTCACGTTCAATCCGCCTGCCTTGCCCGCAAAGAACCCGGGCGGGGCGCCTTGCGGGTCATCACGTGGCAATCGCTGGTGGCTCGGGTAGGGTTCGCCGAAGCTCCGGCGGGCGCCCCGGGCGTGAACGATGATCAAGCAATCCGCACTGCTAACGCCATCTGAACGCAGCAATCCGCTAGGGTGATGGAAATCGCGTAGTCAGGCCGCATATTGTCCCCATCTGCCGCCGGAGTAATCCATGTTCAGCAAAGACCTCGAACACACCATCGGCCAGTGCTACAAGCGTGCCCGTGAGGCCCGGCATGAATTCATGACGGTCGAACACCTGCTGCTGGCACTGCTCGACAACCCGTCTGCCCAGGCCGTGCTCAAGGCCTGCGGCGCCGACGCCGAACGCCTGCGCCAGGAGCTGGAGCAGGCCATCGAGGCCTCCGTGTCCCGCCTGGCCGAAGACGATGGCCGCGATACCCAGCCGACCCTGGGCTTCCAGCGCGTGCTGCAGCGGGCCGTGTACCACGTGCAGTCCTCGGGCAAGAAGGAGGTCACCGGCGCCAACGTGCTGGTCGCCATCTTCGGCGAAAAGGACTCCCACGCCGTCTATTACCTCAACCAGCAGGACGTCACCCGGCTGGACGTGGTCAATTACCTGTCCCATGGCATCGCCAAGCTGGGCGAGGAGGGCGAGCAGCCGTCTTCCCCCGAGGGCGAGGGCCGCATGGAGGGCGGGGACGGTGAGCCCAAGGGCGATGCCCTGACCGAATTCGCCAGCAACCTCAACGAACAGGCCCGGTCCGGTCGCATCGACCCGCTGGTCGGTCGCGCCGACGAGATCGAGCGCACCATCCAGGTCCTGTGCCGCCGCCGCAAGAACAACCCGCTGTACGTGGGTGAGGCCGGCGTGGGCAAGACCGCCATTGCCGAGGGTCTGGCCCGTCGTATCGTCGAAGGCTCCGTGCCGGACGTGCTGGCCGATGCCGTCATCTATTCGCTCGACCTGGGCGCGCTGGTGGCCGGCACCAAGTACCGCGGCGATTTCGAGAAGCGCCTGAAGGGCGTGCTGACCGCGCTGAAGAAGGTGCCCAACGCGGTGCTGTTCATCGACGAGATCCACACCATCATTGGTGCCGGTTCCGCGTCGGGCGGCACCATGGACGCCTCCAACCTGATCAAGCCGGCCCTGGCCTCGGGCGAGCTGCGCTGCATCGGCTCGACCACCTTCCAGGAATACCGGGGCATCTTCGAGAAGGACCGTGCCCTGGCGCGGCGCTTCCAGAAGATCGACATCGTCGAGCCGACCGTAGGCGAAACCTACGAGATCCTGCAGGGCCTGAAGAGCAAGTACGAGGCCCACCACGGCGTGACCTATTCGGACGAGGCGCTGCAGGCCGCAGTGGACCTGTCGGTGAAGCACATCGCCGACCGCCTGCTGCCTGACAAGGCCATTGACGTCATCGACGAGGCCGGCGCCCGCCAGCGCCTGCTGCCGGAAGGCCAGCGCAAGGAGCTGATCGACGTCGAGGAAGTCGAGGCGATCATCGCCAAGATGGCCCGCATCCCGGCCAAGCAGGTCAGCGCGACCGACAAGGACGTGCTGCAGCACCTGGAGCGCAACCTGAAGATGGTGATCTTCGGGCAGGATCCGGCCATCGGCACCCTGGCTTCGGCCATCAAGCTGGCCCGCTCGGGCCTGGGCAATCCGGAAAAGCCGATCGGCAACTTCCTGTTCGCCGGCCCCACCGGCGTGGGCAAGACCGAGGTGACCAAGCAGCTGGCGCTGCAGCTGGGCATCGAGCTGGTCCGCTTCGACATGTCCGAGTACATGGAAGCGCATTCGATCAGCCGCCTGATCGGTGCGCCCCCGGGCTACGTCGGCTTCGACCAGGGTGGCCTGCTGACCGAGAAGATCGTCAAGACGCCGCACTGCGTGCTGCTGCTGGATGAAATCGAGAAAGCCCACCCGGACATCTTCAACATCCTGTTGCAGGTGATGGACCGCGGCGTGCTGACCGATACCAACGGCCGCGAAGCCAACTTCAAGAACGTGGTGCTGGTGATGACCACCAATGCCGGCGCGGCCCAGGCCTCGCGGCGTTCGATCGGCTTCACCAAGCAGGACCATGCCACCGACGCGATGGAGATCATCCGCCGCAGCTTCACGCCGGAATTCCGCAACCGCCTCGATGCGGTGGTGCAGTTCCAGCCGCTGGGCTTCGAGCACATCCTGCGCGTGGTCGACAAGTTCCTGATCGAGCTGGAAATGCTGCTGCAGGAAAAGCACGTCAGCCTGTCGGCCACCCCGACCGCGCGCGACTGGCTCGCCCACCACGGCTTCGACCCGCTGATGGGTGCCCGCCCGATGGCGCGCATGATCCAGGACAAGATCAAGCGTCCGCTGGCCGACGAACTGCTGTTCGGCAAGCTGGTCGATGGCGGTCGCGTCAGCATCGACGTGCGCGACGACGAGCTGGTGGTCGAGAGCCACGCCGAACCGGAGCGCCTGCTGCCGGCAACGGTGGAGTAAGGGCGTGGGTTGATGGATGTTGCAGGACAAGGGCGGCTTCGGCCGCCCTTGTTGTATCTGCTTGTCGCGCACGGCCTTGCATGTGCAGGGAATCAAGGCAAACGTCTGCCGTACAGCGATACGGAAGTCATCTTGTATCGCGTAACGATACGGGATACAGTCTTGATTCTGAGTTTCCGACACAAGGGCCTCGAGCGGCTCTACACCACCGGTTCGACCCGGGGTGTTCGCCAGAGCCACGCTGGCAGGCTGTTGTTGATTCTTTCAATCCTTGATGCCGCTTCCGGGCCTCAGGATCTTGTGATGCCAGGCCTGCGGCTGCATGGGCTCAGGGGCGCCTTGAAAGGTCATTGGTCCGTGTGGGTCAACGGGAATTGGCGGATCACGTTTCAATTCGTCGGTGGCGATGTCGAGTTACTGGACTATCAGGACTATCACTGAGAACCGCATGATCCATCACCATCCCCATCCTGGCGAAACGCTGAAGGCCATGGTGTTTGACCCGGCCTCGCTATCCGTCACTGAGGCTGCCGACCGCTTGGCGATGTCGCGCGTGGCGCTTTCCCGCGTCATCAACGGTAAGGCGGGCATAAGTCCGGACCTCGCCATCCGCCTGGAAATGGCGGGCGTGAGTACGGCTGTGTTCTGGATGGGGTTGCAGTCGAATTACGATCTCTGGCTTGCGCGGCAGCGCGAGCAGCCGACAGTGCAGTCGCTTCTCGCCGCGCGCGAAGGCTGACATCTGCACCACCGGTTTCAACAAGGGCGGCTTCGGCCGCCCTTGTTATATCTGCCATCAACGGCTGCGTTGGCGTGCCTTCTGCCTGAAGGCCGTCGCATCGATCGGCTCGACGCTGGCAACGGCGCAGTAACCGCCGTCGGTGCGCAGTTCGGTGCGCCCGGCGCCGCAGACCTGGCCCTGCTCGCCATCAGTCACGAACGTCAGCTTGCGCGAGTAGCCGGCCTTGCTGCAGTCATCCTTGAAGTGCACGAGGTAATGGTCCTGGCCATTGCGCAGCAGGATGTTGCGTGATGCACCGGCGCGCACCAGTTGAAGGTCGCTGCCCAGCTGGATGCAGTCTTCGGTTCCGGCAGCAGGTACATCCGCGGCATGCGCGGGCATCGCCAGCAGGGTGCCGGCAGACAGGGCCAGGGAGGCGAGCAGGGTATGCATGTTCATGGCGGGGCAGGGGATGGCGATCCGGACTGGATCGGGTACCACTTTGCCGCCACCGATGCGAATGCGAATCTGCCTCAAGGCGGCCTGACCGATGCCATGGTGAGTCCGGTCACGGTGACCTCCGGCATGGGGGCGTGCCGCTCAGGGGTTGATCGCGCGGAATCCCAGCTGCCGGCCCTGGTCCATGGGGCCCTCGATCACGAAGGCCACGGCCTCGTGCGGGATGTGCAGGCGCTGGCGCTGCGAGAAACCGGCATGGTTTACCTCGCGTTCGACAGCCAGGTACAGCCGGTGCGAAGCGTCCATGTCCGCGCAGACTAGGCAGGGCTGGCCAAACCAGGTGCCATCGGGGCCTTTGCTGGCATAACAGCGGGCGGTCACGGACTGCGGGTCCAGCGCAATCAGGTAGGTCATGCATCCAGGGGCGTGTGAATATCGCGCCAAGTCTAGTGCGCCCGCCCAGCTGCAGGTTTCGGACTTATACGAAAATTCGTAAGCGCAAACGCCACGCAAACACCGCGCACGACAAAAGGCCGGCAGCAAGGCCGGCCTCGTCTGGATGGCGCAGAGCGCCGACCGCTTACTTCATGCGGTAGGTGATACGACCCTTGGTCAGGTCGTACGGGGTCATTTCAACCTTGACCCGGTCACCGGTGAGGATGCGGATGTAGTTCTTGCGCATGCGGCCGGAGATGTGGGCGATGATTTCGTGCCCATTTTCCAGACGAACGCGGAAAGTGGTGTTCGGCAGCGTCTCGCTGACGGTGCCCTCGAACTCGATGGAATCGTCTTTCGACATGTAGTCCTGTGCGGTTCAGAAAACGGCCACGCTGGGCCTAAGGCGCGGTATTTTACGCGCCCTTCGCTCAGCTTGCAAAGATCTGGTTAATTGCCCGCAAGATCCCGGGCAGGCAGGCGTCCGACGGCCTGGGTCCAGGGGCCTTCACGGCCCTCTTCGCGCACCGCCTGGCGGACATGCTGCAGGAATTCCTCGCGCGGCAGGTGAACTGCCCCCATCCGCAGCAGGTGCGGATTCTCCACCTGGGCATCGACCAGCGGCCAGCCCCAGCGGTGCAGGGTCGCGGCCAGCGCCGCCAGGGCGATCTTGGAACCGCCGCTGGCGCCGCTGAACATGCTTTCGCCGAAGAACATCCGGCCGATGGCCACCCCGTAGATGCCGCCGACCAGGGTCTGCTGGTCCCAGACCTCGAGCGAGTGGGCGAAGCCGAGATCGTGCAGGTGGCTGTACGCGTCCACCATCTCCGGACTGATCCAGGTGCCGTCCTGGCCCGGGCGAGGTGCGGCGGCGCAGGCCCGCATCACCCGATTGAAAGCGGTATCGGCGGTCACTTCCCAGGTGCGGGCGCGCAACTGGCGGCGGAAGCGGCTGGACAGGTGCACGCCATCGGTGCGGAAGACCATGCGCGGATCGGGCGACCACCACAGGATCGGCTCGCCCTCGCTGAACCACGGAAAGATGCCGCCGGCATAGGCGTTGAGCAGCCGCAACGGATGCAGGTCGCCCCCCACCGCCAGCAGCCCGTCGGGTTTGCGCAGCGCGGTTTCGGCTGGCGGGAAGGGCGAATCCGGCGCATCGGCCAGGCGCCAGGGCAGCGGGCGGGTCATGCGGGCATTGTATTCGTCGCGGCCCCGCGCGAATGCTTGGGTTGGCGCGTCATCCGTCCGCGCGGAACGGGCTGTGCCCCATCAATTCCTGCCGGTACCGACGCACGTCGCGCCGTTCCTGTCGGCACCACTCCTGCAATGCCTCGGCAAAATCCGCATCGGCCACCCAATGCCGGCTGCGCACCAGCGTAGGCAGGAATCCCCGCGCCAGTTTGTGTTCGCCTTGTGCGCCCGGCTCGAAACGCGCCAGTCCCTCGCGCAGGCAGTACTCGATGCCCTGGTAGTAGCAGGCCTCGAAGTGCAGGCCAGGCAGGGTGGCGCCGCCCCAGTAGCGGCCGTACAGCGTGTCGCCACCGCGCAGGCACAGCGCACCGGCAATGGGTTCGCCCTCGTACTCGGCCAGGAACAGCACCAGCCCGCGCCCCAGCGAAATCGCAAGGTGGCGCAGGAACGCCTCGGTCAGCGCCGGTGCGTTGCCGTACTCGAGGAAGGTCTGCAGGTAAAAGCTGTACATCGCCTGCAGGTCGGCGCGGCTGGCCTCATCGCCGTGCACCACCCGGAAACGGATGCCCTGGCGGGCGACCTTGGCGCGTTCCTGGCGGATGTTCTTGCGTCGCTTGTGATCCATCGCGCCGAGGAACTGCTCGAACGTGGTCCAGTCGCCCGGGTTCTGCCATTGGAACTGCACGTCCTCGCGCAGCAGCCAGTCATCGCTGAAGGCCTGGTCGTCGTCGGTGGTGTGGAAATTGATGTGCGCCGAGGACACATCGAGCCCGGGCAGCTGCTCGCGAAGCGCTGACAGCAGCGCAGGCCGGTCTGAAACGTGACGGGTCAGCAGGCGCGGCCCGGTCACCGGCGAATAGGGCACGGCGCCCAGCCACTTCGGGTAGTAGTCGCGACCATGCCGCGCGTAAGCGTTGGCCCATGCATGGTCGAACACGAACTCGCCATGGGAGTTGGTCTTCAGGTACCCGGGGATGGCGCCGATCAGGGTGCCGCCGTCCCACAGGGTGAAATGCTGCGGCTGCCAGCCCCAGTCGTCGCGCAGGCAGCCGTGGGCTTCCAGTCCGGACAGGAAGGCGTGGCTGACGAAGGGATTGCGGCCGTCGTGCAGCGCATCCCAGTCGGTGGCGGGAATGGCCTGCAGGGAGTCGAGGAAGCGGGCGGAAGGCATGGAGGAAAGGATAGGGCAGGTCGGGTGCGAACGGGACTGGCGGATTCGGGCTGGTCTGTTTCGGTGCCGGCGTGAGGAAAGTTGGAAATCTCTGGTTGTGCGTGGCTGGTGGAGAACTACAGAGGTCACGTTGGGCAGGGTGGGTTGGTGCCGCAAGAACGGCGCATCAAACCCAAGGGAGGAACGTGCAATGCAAAGGATGAAGCTAGCTGTTGTGGCGGTTGCGTGTGCCATGACCTGTGTGTCAGACGCATCGGGGCGCGGGGTCGAGGTTCCGGTGGTTATGGAAGACCCGGGCATCTATACCGAGGTGGTTGCAATGCTTGAGCAGGAAGCCGCCGGACAGTTGACGCGCCACCTTCAGAAGGCTGGAAAGTTGAGGCAGGTCAGTGTGAGCATCCGTCTTGATGTGACTAAGCGATCAATGACGATCAACTTTGGCTCTGGATACCTTCCGGGACCGGAGGGCAGCTATGACGAATTGTTTCTACAGCCAATGGCGTCCTCGCTGCGTTTCTTCGCAGAAAAGTCTGGGCTGGAGGTGAATGATATCCACTTCCTTTTCGAGGGGAGGGCCTTGGAGGACTACTACCCGGAGGACTTGAGTGTTCCGATGCGGAGCGGGAGGAAATCAGCACACAGTTCTGCCTTGGTTTCGTCGAGTCATGGGTACATCAGCCTGCATCCCGGCAGAGAGTGGAAGTTCCAGCGGCCAGCTTCGCTTGGGCTCCAGGAAGACACCCTCAGCCCGGTCTATGGTGATGAGCTGCAAGCGTTGATTGAACAGCGGAGCGGCCTGGTCGTGCATCGGGCGCGGAGTCGATCAAATGAGCTGCATCCTGAGTCGAACCTTCCTTGGGAGCACATGTCATCCCGCTACCACCTCAAGGCTCTGTTTCCAGAGCGTGCTGACATGTGGAACGAATTTCCCAACAGCACGGCGTCCGAACGCGAGAAAGATGAGGACATCCGGGCTCGGCCCAACTACGCGAATCATTTGGGCGTGGACGTGTTGATCAGCCTGCATTCGAATGGTCATGACTCGGCCGCCATTCGCGGCACAGAGGTTTACTACCGTCACACCAAGGCGCAGGACAAACCATTGGCGGACAGTATTATCTGCTCAATGCGGGAGCTGATCCGGGCCCAGCCCGGATATGAGACATTTCCGGTTCGCGAAACCTCAAATCGAGGAATTCACGGCGAAAATCGCATCGGCAAGATGCCCTCCGTCATCGTCGAAACCGCCTATCACTCGAACCCTGATGACGCTGCGGCACTGCAGGATCCGATATTCCGCTCAGCTTCAATGAAGGGGGTTGAGAAGGGCTACCGTCTCTGGGCGACAGGAAAAACCTGCGAGCCGCTCGCGTTACAGCCTCTTCCTGACATTGAGGTCCCGCTCCAGAGCTCCCGGGATGTCAACGTGACGTTCGCAGGCAACCCCCAATTTCCGGTCGTGCTTGAAGTCGGGGTGGCGGATTGCGACCGGCCTGGATTCTGTACTCCGTTGAAGACTACGTTCAATGATCCGAGCGCACCTGTGATGTTTGGAGCCAGCTGCTCCTCCACACGGCCCGGCACGGTTCGTTGGAAGGTCCTGATACGCGATGCAGACGGCGTCGCTGCGGCGCCGGTGGAATTCACTCAAGCGTGCGTCCGGAGCTGAGTGCGTCGAGCCACTAGATGCGAGGCATAAAAACGGGCGCCTTCGCGCCCGTTTTCCTGACCGGACTAGGGGATTGCGGTCGTCGTGTGGCGCATTCCAGTCGGTGGCGGGAATAGCCTGCAGGGAGTCGAGGAAGCGGGCGGAAGGCATGGAGGAAAGGATAGGGCAGGTCGGGTGCGAACGGGACTGGCAGATTCGGGCCGGTCTGTTTCGGGGTGCCGTGAGGAAAGTTGGAAATCTTTGGTTGTGCGTGCCCGGTGGAGGATCGGAAGGAGGGTGCTGCGCAGGGTGTGAGAGCGCCGCAGGAGCGGCGCAACCACTTCATGCGAGGAGTAGTCATGATGATCCGGAATTCTCAGCGTATCGCCCTTCCTCTCCTGTTGGCAGTCCTTGGAAGTGCAGTCGCCCCCTGCCTTGCTCAGGCTGCCGATTCCCCTGGCGTCGCCCAGCGCGATGCCGAGATCGATAACCTGCTGACCCAGAAGGCGCGCGACATCTTTGAGCGCGTCAAGCTGGTGGATGGTCAGGCGCGAAGCCGTCGGGTCGATGTCGTTGCTGATATCGGCAAGGGCGTCGTAATGATCTCGCTGGATCGATCATTCCTTCCTGAGACCCATGGGCCGTCGTATGAGGACCAGACCAGCGAAATCAACTTCGGGCTTCTGCACTGGGCCGGGCAGGTGGCGCCCTTTCATCGTGTCATCCATCTGTATGACGGAAAGCCGGCTGAGTACTACTTTCCTGAGATCAAGGCTGCAGACGATGCAGCAAGAGAGGCAGGGGAGGAGCGACGGCGGGGGCGGCCTTCAGCGAGTCGAGGCAGCGGCGGAGCGCGTGAGGGGTAGGGCTGGCATCCCTCAGCGTGTAAATGCCCGAGTGTCGTGAATGCCGCAAGGAATTCTTCAATTCCTGAGTGCGTGAGCTTTGTTTCGTTCTTCATTTCGGGTGGGTGTCACATTGATGAGTCAGCGCATCGGCTGCGAAGCCCCGAACTGGAGAACAAGCTCATGACACTGCCCTGGCTGCTTCGCGGCGCGCCATGCACTCTCCTTGCAATTGCGTCGCTTCTCGCCTCAACGCCATCAATGGCGGATCCTGGATCGCTAGCGGCCAGCGCCCCGCACAACGACGCACAGCTTGACGCGATACTGACCTTCAAGGCGCAGGAGATCCTTGATCGGATGGAGCGGCTTGAAGGGCAGTCGACCGATATCCGTGTGCAGGTCTCCTTCGACTTCAAGGAGGGCGCGCTTCGGATTCATTTTGGTCCTGGGATCCTGCCGAATGACTACGGCGCCAGCTTCGAAGATCAGCATGACGAATTCCGTCATAGCTTGACGCACATTGCGCAAAGGGCTGCGCCAGTAAAGGAAATTACATTCCGCTACGACGGCCGCGAGATCGAAGCGTACTTCCCGGAAGTCAGACAGGAGGCGGAGGATGCTCAGAGGGCGCGCGAAAGGAGGTCGCAGGGCATGGGCACTTCCGATGCGGAGTGCATCCGCGGCCCGGGAGGCGCGGTTGCAAGCCCCGCTGTCCCGGCCGGAGTCGAGGCTGCGACAGCAGGATGAAAAAACGGGCGCTTTCGCGCCCGTTTTCCTCAGTCGAGCATGGCTCGACGCTACAACCGTTGGGTCAAAGCCTCAGCTGGCCTTGCCCTGCGCATCCAGGTAGCGCTCTGCGTCCAGTGCGGCCATGCAGCCGAAGCCGGCCGAGGTGATCGCCTGGCGGTAGTGCTGGTCGGCCACGTCGCCGGCGGCGAATACGCCTTCCACCGAGGTCTGGGTGGCGTTGCCGCCCAGGCCCGAGCGGATTTCCAGGTAGCCGTTGTTCATGGCCAGCTGGCCGTCGAACAGCTGGGTATTCGGGTGGTGGCCGATCGCCACGAAGAAGCCGTGGGCATCGATATCGCGGGTGCTGCCGTCCAGGGTCGACTTCACGCGCACGCCGGTCACGCCGGCATCGTTGCCCAGCACTTCTTCCACCTGGTGGTGCCAGACGGTCTCGATCTTGCCGGCCGCCACCTTGGCGAACAGCTTGTCCTGCATGATCTTTTCCGCCTTCAGGGTGTCGCGGCGGTGGACCAGGTAGACCTTGCGGGCGATGTTGGACAGGTACAGGGCTTCTTCGACAGCGGTGTTGCCGCCGCCGACCACGACCACATCCTGGTCACGGTAGAAGAAGCCGTCGCAGGTGGCGCAGGCGGAGACGCCACGGCCCTTGAAGGTCTCTTCGGTCGGGATGCCCAGGTACTTGGCGGTGGCGCCGGTGGAGATGATCAGCGCATCGCAGGTGTACTCGTGGCTGTCGCCGATCAGCTTGAACGGACGCTGGGACAGGTCGGCCGTATGGATGTGGTCGAAGATGACCTCGGTCTCGAAGCGCTCGGCGTGGGCCTGCATGCGCGCCATCAGGTCCGGGCCCATCAGGCCGTGGGCGTCACCCGGCCAGTTGTCCACCTCGGTGGTGGTCATCAGCTGGCCACCCTGCTGCAGGCCGGTGATGACGACCGGCTTCAGGTTGGCGCGGGCGGCGTAGACGGCGGCGGTCCAACCGGCCGGGCCGGAACCGAGGATGACGAGGCGCTGGTGGCGGGAGGGCAGGCTGGTGCTCATGTAAACTCGCGAAAAGGTAGATGGGACAAGGCGCTGGCGATGTTTGCGCAGCATCCTCGGCAGGTCATAGAGTGGCGGCTGGGGCGGGGTGATTCAAGCCGATGAACAGAACGCCGTCACCCACGGGTGGTTTTGGCGCCTGCCGGCACCCTGGATGGCCCCCGTGACTGAAAACTGACGCCGTGTCGTTTATTATCAAACACTAACAGCGCATTCCAAAGGTATGGTCTAAGGTGGCGAAGCAGGTGCCCGAACGCTCCAAGTCCGACGACAAAAAGGCGTCGCGTCGCTCGGCGGCAGCGGCCACGACCGACAATCCCCGCCGTCAGCGCCTCTGGCGCGACTTGGGCCTGATCGCCATCGCGCCGGCGCTGCTGTATCTGGCCGCCAGCCTGTTCACCTATTCAGCCAGTGATCCGGGCTGGTCGCACACCGGCAGCGTGGTCGCGCCCGTGCACAACATGGGCGGCCGCGCCGGTGCGTGGATCGCCGACGTGCTGCTGCAGCTGTTCGGCTACATCGCCTTCCTGCTGCCGGTCGTGCTCGGCGCGCTGGCGTGGATCGCCATGTTCGGCCTGAAGCGTGAGAGCAAGGGCGAGAACGATCTCGATCCGGCCCTGCGCCTGGTCGGTCTGGTCGGCTTCCTGATCGCCGGTACCGGCTTCCTGCACGTTCGACTGTTCAGTGGCGACGTGTCCAGCGCGGGCGGCATCCTCGGCAAACTGGTCGGCAACTCGCTCACTGTCGGCTTCGGTGCGCTGGGTGCGAACCTGTTCGTGCTGGTGCTGCTGCTGGCCTCGATCACCCTGGCCACCGGCCTGTCGTGGTTCGCGGTGATGGAGAAGATCGGCCGTGGCGTGATGTCGCTGGCGCCGTTGCTGGAACGCAAGAAGGAGCAGGCCACCGAGTGGCAGCAGACCCGCGCCATGCGCGAGGAGCGTCAGGAAGTGCGCAAGGCCGATGCCGAGGTGCGCGCCAAGCGCGAACCGGTGAAGATCGAGCCGCGCCCGGAGCCGGTGATCGAGAAGAGCGACCGGGCCAAGCGCGACACGCAGATTCCGATGTTCCGTGGCGTCAACGGCGATGGCTCGGACCTGCCGCCGCTGGCCCTGCTGGATGATCCGAAGCCGCAGCCTGTTGGCTACGACAAGGACACCCTGGACGCGCTGTCTCGGCAGATCGAGTTCAAGCTCAAGGATTTCCGCATCGACGCGCAGGTGGTCGGCGCCAATCCCGGCCCGGTCATCACCCGCTTCGAGATCGAGCCGGCACCGGGCATCAAGGTCAGCCAGATCAGCTCGCTGGACAAGGACATCGCCCGCGGCCTGTCGGTGAAGTCGGTGCGTGTGGTGGACGTCATTCCGGGCAAGTCGGTGATCGGGCTGGAGATTCCCAACGTCACCCGCGAGATGATCTACCTCTCCGAACTGCTGCGTTCGAAGGAGTATGACAAGTCGGCCAGCGTGCTGACCCTGGCGCTGGGTAAGGACATCGCCGGCCGGTCCACCGTGGCCGACCTGGCGCGCATGCCGCACCTGCTGGTGGCTGGTACCACCGGTTCGGGCAAGTCGGTGGCGGTCAACGCCATGGTGCTCAGCCTGTTGTTCAAGGCCTCGCCGAAAGACCTGCGCATGCTGATGATCGACCCGAAGATGCTCGAACTGAGCGTCTACCAGGGCATCCCGCACCTGCTGGCGCCGGTGGTCACCGACATGAAGGAGGCCGCCAACGGCCTGCGCTGGTGCGTGGCCGAGATGGAGCGCCGGTACAAGCTGATGAGCGCGGTGGGCGTGCGCAACCTGGCCGGCTTCAACAAGAAGGTGAAGGACGCCCAGGACGCGGGCCAGCCGCTGATGGATCCGCTGTTCAAGCCGAACCCGGAGCTCGGCGAAGCCCCGCGCCCGCTGGAGACGCTGCCGTTCATCGTCATCTTCATCGACGAATTCGCCGACATGATGATGATCGTCGGCAAGAAGGTGGAAGAGCTGATCGCGCGCCTGGCACAGAAGGCACGTGCGGCCGGCATCCATCTGATCCTGGCGACCCAGCGCCCGTCGGTGGACGTCATCACCGGCCTGATCAAGGCCAACATTCCGACCCGCATCGCGTTCCAGGTCAGTTCGAAGATCGATTCGCGCACCATCCTCGACCAGTCCGGCGCGGAAACCCTGCTGGGCCACGGCGACATGCTGTACCTGCCGCCCGGCACCGCCATGCCCGAGCGCGTGCACGGCGCGTTCGTCTCCGACGATGAAGTGCATCGCGTAGTCGAGCACCTGAAGGCGATGGGTCCGGCCGACTATGTCGACGGCGTGCTGGACGAAGTGCAGACGATGGGCGATGGCGTAGTGGTCGGTGCCACCGGCCTGCCGGAAACCAGCGCGGCCGGCGACGAGTCCGACCCGCTGTACGACGAGGCGCTGCGCGTGGTCACCGAGACCCGTCGCGCGTCCATTTCCGGCGTGCAGCGCCGCCTGAAGATCGGCTACAACCGTGCGGCACGACTGATCGAGGCCATGGAAGCGGCCGGCGTGGTCAGTGCTCCCGAGCACAATGGCGACCGTACGGTGCTGGCACCGCCGCCGCCGAAGTAAGTCCCGCCACGCCTACAACGTCCAAGGATCCGACGCATGTTCCGACCCGCTCCCTGCGCGCTGGCGCTGGCCTGTCTGCTTGCCGCCAGCCCGGCCCTGGCCGGGGCGTCCGCCTCGGCGCCGAACCCGGCGCCGCCTTCGGTCAGCAGCGATGCCGAGGCCAGCAACAACTTCAGCTTCGTCCGTTACCGCGCCGATTACGTGGTGCGGCCGGATGCCGGCAACGTGCAGACCGAGACCTACGAGATCCTGCTCAAGACCAAGGCGGCGGTGGAGCAGTTCAGCCAGGTGCGGCTGAGCTACAGCGAGAAGATGGAAACCCTGGACGTGGTCAGCGCTTACACGCTGACTGCCGAAGGCCAGCGCCGTGATGTGCCGGCCGACCGCATCTACACCCAGGAAAGCTATTCCAGCGCGGCAGCGGCCATGTACGCCGACCGCAAGGTGCGGGTGATCGTTTTCCCGAACCTGGCCCCGGGCACGCGCCTGGTCTACCAGGTGCGCCGCACCCAGCAGACCCCGTATTTCCCCGGGTACTTCGGCCTGTGGGAAACCTTCAATGTGTTCACCCAGTACGACGATGCCGAGGTGACCCTGAGTGCGCCGGCCAGCCTGCCCATGTATGTGGACAGTCGCGGCGTGCAGGGCAGTGACACGCCGACGGTGAAAAACGGCCAGGCGCAGTGGCGCTGGCGCTACCAGCGCCGCGACCCGATGCAGGCGCAGAACTGGGCGGCGGCGGCGTGGGAGTTCGGCCCGAACATCATGGCCAGCACGTTCCGTGACTGGGCCCAGGTCGGGCATGCGTATCAGGTCAAGGCCGGCGAAGCGGCCCAGGTGACGCCGCAGATCCAGGCGCTGGCCGATGAAGTGACGGCCGGCATCAGCGACCGCAAGGCGCAGGCCGATGCGCTGTACCGCTGGGTGGCGCAGAACATCCGCTACGTGGCCGTGTACCTGGGCAATGGCGGACTGGAGCCGAACAGCGCGCAGAGCATCCTCGACAACCACTATGGCGACTGCAAGGACCATGTGGTGATTCTGGAGGCGCTGCTGGCGGCCAAGGGCATTGCCAGCTCCCCGGTGCTGATCGGCGCGGGCGGTGGCCCGACGCTGCCGAAGATTCCGGTGCTGGGGCGCTTCAACCATGCCATCACCTACTTGCCCGAATTCGATCTGTACCTGGATTCGACCAGCGCCTGGGCGCGCTTCGGCCAGCTGCCCGACGGCGACCTCGGTGCACCGGTACTGCGCACCCGCGACGCGTCGTTGGCGCGCACCCCGGCCAATGATCCGCAGCGCAACGCAACGGCGATGGACGTGCGCTTCACCTTCGATGCGCAGGGCAACCTGCGTGGCGAGACCGTGCCGCAGCTGAGCGACAACGCCGAGATCGGCATGCGTGCGCAGTTCGCCCAGCTCAACGCGCAGAACCGCGCGCGTGCCGAGGAGTCGATCATGGCCGCCTCGGGCTTCGACGGGCGCGGCCAGCTGCTGCTGCAGGGCGTGCCGGTCGACCTGACCCATCCGTTCGGCTACCGCATGGCCTTCCAGGCCGAGGATTACGTGGACTTCAGCGTGGCCGGTGGCATGGCCGTGCCGGATCCCCCGGGCGGCGAATCGGTGCGTGGCCTGTACGCCACGGCATCGGCGCCTGCCAATGAGACACCGTTCTACTGCAATGCCAGCCTGCGCGAAGAGACCTACCGCCTGCAGTTCCCCGGCAGCGTGCCGATCATCGTCATCCCGCAGAGCCAGCATTTCAGCAATGCGGCCGGTGACTACCGGGTGGACTGGGCGCGGGAAGGGCAGCAGGTGATCGTCCATCACCGCCTGCAGCAGAACGCCGTGCGCGGCGCCGATGCCCTGTGCCAGCCCCAGGATTACCCGGCGTTCCGGGCGCTGTACCGCGAAGTGCGGCGCGGTTTCCGCGGGCAGGTCCTGTACGGCAGATTGCCGGGTGCAGCTGGCTGAATCGCCGATGCACGCGCAGGGCGGCATAATGTCGCCCTGATCGCCCATTCATCTTTGCCCGGGCACACTGGCTCCCAACTTTCCTGGCGCATGCGCCCACAGGATTCCTGCATGAACATCCGCTTCCGTCGTTTCCTTGCCACCACCACCCTGGCCGTGGCCTGCGCCGCTGCCGGCAGCGCCTGGGCCGGCGCCCGCGATGACCTGAAGACCTTCACCAGTGGCCTGAAGGGCCTGGATGGTCAGTTCAGCCAGCAGGTGTTCGACGGCCGCGGCAAGGTGAAGGAATCCACCAGCGGCCGCGTGGCCCTGTCGGCGCCGCGTCTGTTCCGCTGGGAATACGTGCGCCCGCATGAGCAGCTGATCGTGGCCGACGGCAAGAAGGTCTGGATGTACGAGCCGGACCTGGAACAGGCCACCGTGCGCGAGCAGGGCAAGGAAGAGCAGAACAGCCCGCTGACCGCGCTGATCAACCCGGCGCTGCTGGAACAGCAGTACGACCTGAGCGAGGAAGCCGCCAAGCGTGACGGCCTGCAGTGGCTGTCGCTGTCGCCGAAGCGCGATACCGAGGCCAGCTTCCAGTACGCCGCGCTGGGCTTCAACGCACAGGGCCTGGCCAAGATGGAAATCACCGACGCCGTCGGCCAGCGCACCGTCATCACCTTCAGCGGCTGGAAGCGCAACCCGGGCTTTGCCGCCGGCACCTTCAGCTTCACCCCGCCGAAGGGCACCGACGTCATCGGTAATTGATAGGGGTCGCCGGGCATGGCCCGGCGCTACCAACGGGTGGCGCGGTACAATGATCCGGTGCCAAGACATCGTTCCACTTCATTCCCCGGCCCCGATCTGCTGAGCGTCGATCGGGATCATCTGCGCCCGCTGGCCGAGCGCATGCGCCCGCGCACCCTCGACGAAATGGTCGGGCAGAAGCGCCTGCTGGCGCCTGAAAGCGCGCTGCGCCGTGCGGTCGAATCCGGTCGCGTGCATTCGATGATCCTGTGGGGCCCGCCGGGCTGCGGCAAGACCACGCTGGCGCTGCTGCTGGCCGAGTACTCCGACGCCGAATTCCGTGCCATCTCCGCTGTGCTGTCCGGCCTGCCGGAAGTGCGCCAGGTGCTGGCCGAGGCGGCGCAGCGCTTCGCCGAAGGGCGGCGCACCGTGCTGTTCGTCGACGAAGTGCATCGCTTCAACAAGGCGCAGCAGGATGCGTTCCTGCCGCATATCGAGCGCGGCACCATCCTGTTCGTCGGCGCCACCACCGAAAACCCGTCCTTCGAGCTGAACTCGGCGTTGTTGTCGCGCTGCCGCGTGCACGTGCTGGAAGGCGTCTCGCCCACCGACATCGTCGAGGCGCTGGAGCGTGCGCTGGGTGATCGCGAGCGCGGTCTCGGCGAAGAGCGCATTGAAGTGGCGCCCGAGCTGCTGCTGGAAATCGCCACGGCTGCCGACGGCGACGTGCGCCGTGCGCTCACCCTGCTGGAAATCGCCGCCGAGCTGGCGGGCGGGGAGGGCGGTCGTATCACCCCGCAGACCCTGACCCAGGTGCTGGCCGACCGCACGCGCCGCTTCGACAAGGGCGGCGAGCAGTTCTACGACCAGATCTCGGCCCTGCACAAATCCGTGCGCAGTTCCAACCCGGATGCCGCGCTGTACTGGCTGACGCGCATGCTCGATGGCGGCTGCGATCCGTCCTACCTGGCGCGCCGGCTGACCCGCATGGCCATCGAGGACATCGGCCTGGCCGACCCGCGCGCGCAGAGCATGGCGCTGGAAGCGTGGGATATCTACGAGCGCCTGGGCAGCCCGGAGGGCGAGCTCGCCTTCGCGCAGCTGGTGCTGTATCTGGCCAGCACCGCCAAGTCGAACGCCGGCTACGCGGCCTTCAACCGGGCCAAGGCCGACGTGCGCGAAAGCGGTACCGAAGAAGTGCCGCTGCACCTGCGCAACGCCCCGACCAAGCTGATGAAGGAACTCGGCTACGGTGCCGAGTACCAGTACGACCACGATGCCGAAGGTGGCATCGCGCTGGACCAGACCGGTTTCCCGGACGCGATGGGCGAGCGGGTGTACTACAACCCGGTACCGCGCGGGCTGGAGATCAAGTTGAAGGAAAAGCTGGACCGGCTGCGCGCCGAGCGCGAGGCGGCGAGGGCAGCGAAGGGGCGTTGATCGGAGGTTTGTCGCGCCTGCCGGCTTTTGGCACACTGCGCGCCTTCTTTTCCCAAGGACTTTCCTGCCATGGACCAGCTCATCCTGCCGTTGAAGCGTTACGCCCAGTTCGACGGTCGTGCCAACCGTCGCGAATACTGGATGTTCCAGCTGTTCATGCTGATCGTCTCGGTGGTGCTGATGGTGCCGATGATCACCGCGCTGGTGATGCAGTCCGATGGCCTGGGCATCGCGTCGATCATCCTGTTTGTCCTGTTCTGGCTGGCCACCCTGCTGCCGGTCATCGCCGTCACCGTGCGCCGCCTGCATGACTGCAACCAGTCGGGCTGGCTGTATCTGCTGGCCTTCATTCCGTTTGGCGGCTTGGTGATCTTCGTGTTCACGCTGCTGCCGGGCACGCCGGAAGCAAACCAGTACGGCCCGGTGCCGCCGGAATTCGGCTGAGTCTTCACGATGCGGGTGCGCCAAGGCTTGGCACCAAGCCTTGGCGCCGCCAAGATTCGGCCTGGTTGTGATCAATCCATTGGGACAGGCTGATCAGGGTCGGCAGGCATTTTTCCTCTGACGGGGTGGCGGGCTCATTGCGAATGACCCCGCGTACGTCTGAGCCGCTTAGTGTGGTAGCCAGTGACTCAGGGCCGAGCTTAACGCTCACTTCGTTGCCGAAGTCGAGCATCAACTTGGCGCTGCAGCGAACTGTCCCGACCCCATGGGGTGTGCAGCCCTTGGTGGGCATGGCGACAACCGCATCACTGAGGACGATCTCAACCTGCTCTCCGCCACCTCTGTTCATTCTGATCAGCACTTTCGATGTCTGCGCCGCCATCCAGGCGGGTTGAGTGATGGCAAGCATGCAGCCAAGCATCATCATCACGAATGCAAAAACAGCTACTACCTCTATTCCTGACCTGCGCACGCGTGCCTGAAGTTTGACCTGAATGTAGACGATTACAATGTAAGCGCCAGCCAGCGCCAGAAGTGCTGCCCACTGCAAGGCTTCTGGAAGTGGCTCGAGGAGAATAAGGTGCTGGCGGTTCCAGACAAGGTGCATCATGCCAATCCAGAGAAGGCTTAGGCTGATGAAGCTGTAGGTTCCGCATGCCAGCCACCGATCAAGAAGACCTCCCTCGGCGGGGATTGATCGGAATGTCGCTATGGTGGCAACGATGTGCACCAGCCACAGGGCATGCAGCAGGCTATGCGACGAAGGGTACTGGCTGATCAAAAGCAATAGGATCCATCCGGTAAACGCTGGCGGGCCGGTCCACTTGAGGAAGGTCCCGAACTTCATGCCGGAGATGCGAAAAGAATTTTTGCTCTTGGACGGTTCCTCGGCGAAAGATGCAAGGAGTGCCGGGGCAACGTAGAGCGTTGCTAGGAGCCCGCCGATAGTCAGCAGGAAGCCCGCGATCAGGAGCAGGAGTGATTCGAGCCCAGCACCGAATCGGGGATAGGGGATCTGATTGACGCTCGTGTACGCCCAAAGCTGAACTCCCCCAAATGCCAGGGTCGGGAGCCACAGCAGCTTGACCATCACAAGGACGAATCGCTTGACTTGCAAGAGGATGTCCTCTAGTGCGGCGATTCCGACAAGTCTCTGACCAGAGTTGCTTGATTCGGACATGAAGCTCCATTCTGTGGAATACGAGTGGGCACGGAGCATGGCAGGACCGTTGCTCACTGGGAGAGACGGCCTGAGACCGCGCTCGCATTACTGAACATCAAGCTTCTACGGGCGGAGAGCCCTGCGCGCGCGCGATACACAGTGTGACGTGTGATCGATGTGATAATCATTCGCGTTTAAGGTAGACTGCGGTCCCTTGATGAAGAGGCGGCAGCGCCCGCCGCATCCGTCACCCATGATGTTTTCCGCACGCTCCTTCGGCTGCCTGGCCGCCCTGATGATGGGGGTCCTGATGGCCACGCCCTACGCCCATGCGCAGCAGCGCAATCCGCAGCAGCTGATGGGCCGCACCGTGCTCGACGAGCCGGCGTCCAGCTATCGCTTCGAACGTTTCGTGATCGACAGCCCTGACCAGCAGCGCCGCTGGCGGGTGAACGTGGCGATCCCGGCCAAAACCTCCAAGGCCCCGTCGCCGGTGCTGTACGCACTGGATGGCAACGCCGTCGCCATGGTGCTGGACCAGCCGCTGCTGGCCGAACTGGCCGCCACCAAGGCGCCGCCGGTGCTGGTGCTGATCGGCTACGACAACGAGCTGCGCATCGACTCGCCGGCCCGCACCCTGGATTACACCGCCTGGATCGACCGCGCCGATGACGAGGGCGGTACCAGCCAGGCCGTCGGCGGTGGTGCCGACGTCTTCCTCGACCTGATCGAGCGCCGCATCAAGCCCGAAGTGGAGCGCCGCGCCCGCATAGACACCCACCAGCAGTCGCTGTGGGGTCACTCGCTGGGCGGCCTGTTCGTGCTCAATGCGCTGTACACCCGACCCGCCGCGTTCCAGGCCTATCTGTCGGCCAGCCCGTCGCTGTGGTGGAGCCAGGGCGCGGCCTTGGGCGATCCCGAACAGCAGTTCGTGCAGAACGTCCATGGCCAGCCCGCCAAAGTCTGGTTGATGCTGGGCGGTGCCGAGCGCGTCGGCGACCGCGGCAAGCGTGACATGAGCAACCCGCGCGTGGTCGCGCATCTGCGCCGCATTGGGGGCGCCACCCCGGATGCCGCCATGCAGCTGTCCACGCGCCTGGCCAAGGTGCCCGGCCTGAGCGTGCAGTACCGGGAATTCCCCGGCCTCGGCCACGGCCCGATGCTGCCCGCGTCGTTCCAGGCGGCCCTGCATGAGCTGTACGGTGTGACCGACCGCAGCGTGGATGACGGCAAGGCGCCGCCGTCCGCCAACGCTGCCGAATGAATCCCCGCACGGCGTGGCCGTGCGACCCCACTACCCAGGCGTGACTGCCGATGTGCAGCGGCCCAGGCAACCGATGAATCCCGCGCCACGAGGCGCGGCCTACGTGTGCAAGGAGCCTTTCATGTCGTTTCGTCCGTCCCTCCGCCTGACCTCCCTGGCCGCCGGCCTGCTGCTGGCAGTCACCGCCACCGCGCAGCCGGTGTTCGATCAGCCCGCCAGCGCCACCTTCAAGGGCACCGTGATCTCGCGCGGCGAGAACGTCGTCCCCGGCAGCACGGCCGAGGTCATCGGCCGCGGCTTCGTGCCGGGCCAGCAGGTCAGCCTGGTGCGCGGTGACAGCGTACTCAACGCGCAGCCGCTGGTGGTCGACGCCGATGGCAACTTCAAGACCCAGCTGGCGATCCCCGCCGATGCCGTGCCGGGCACGCATCCGGTGGTCGTCCGCGCCAGCCAGCCTTCGGCGGCCACCGTGCTGAAGCTGCGCGTCTCGCCGCAGCTGCCGCTGTCGGGCCAGCAGCAGTTCGCCACCCAGTCCAACAAGCTGGTGCCGGGTCTGTACCAGTCGGCCTACAGTGCCGCCAGTGACGCGGTGTTCGTGACCTCGTCGGTCGGCCGTCCGCCGGTCACCCAGTCGCAGCTGCTGAAGCTGGACCCGAAGACCCTGAAGGTGACCAAGGCGATCACCCCGGCGCAGGTCGCCGGCACCACCAACGGCGCGGTGTACGCGGTCTATGGCGTGGGCGTGGATGACACCAACGGCAATGTCTGGGTGACCAACACCCGCCAGAACTCGATCGCGGTCTATCGCCAGAAGGATCTGTCGCTGGTCCACCAGTTCCCGGTCGACACCGTGCCGCATGCGCGCGACGTCGTGGTGGATGGCACGCACGGCAAGGTGTTTGCCTCGGCCACCGGCGAAGACCACCTGTCGGTGTTCGATGCGAAGACGCTGAAGGAACTGCCGTCGATCACCCTGGAGTCGGGCGTCGACGAAGGCAAGTTCAACCCGATGAGCCTGGTGCTGGACGAAAAGGCCGGCAAGCTGTTCACCGTCAGCATCGGCACGCCCGAAGCTGCGGTGATCGACGTCGCCACCGGTGAAGTCGACAAGGTCATCGACCTGGGTAACTCGATCAGCGCCTCGGGCGTGGCCTTCGATGCGCAGCAGAACCGCCTGTACGTGGCCTCGCAGGGCACCGACAACCTGCTGATCGTCGACGTCGCCAGCGGCAAGGTCGTGCACGATGTGCCGGTCGGTGCTGGTGCGCTGAACGTCGCCTTCGATGACAAGAGCGGCCTGGCCTATGTCACCAACCGCGGCGCCGGTACCGTCACCGTCGTTGATCGCGATGGCAAGGTGGTCGGCAACCTCGATGGTGGCACCTTCCCCAACCATGTGCGCGCCGATGGCAAGGGCAGCGTGTTCGCGGTGAACAAGTCGCGCGGCGCCGATGACGCCAAGGGCGACCGCATCACCCGCATCACCCTGCGTCAGCCGTAACCCACGTGCCGGGCGAGGGTAGTGCCTTCGCCCGGCCAGCAAGGAGATTCCGCATGAACATCGCTTCCCGCCTGCGCCTGTGTGCGCTTCCGCTGGCCGTTTCGCTGGCACTGGCCGCCTGTGGCGGCACGTCTGCGCCGCCTGCGGCCAACGACGCCGCTGCGCCTGCCGCAGAAGGCGCCACGGCGGCCACCGGACTGCCGGCCGGTTGGCAGCGCGTGGCGGGCACCGATCTGCCGGCCCTGACCGGCCAGGTGCCGGTGCTGCCGGCCAAGGTGCGTTCTGACGATGGCGCCGACGCCGAAGTGACCGACACCAGCCGCATCATCGCCGGCGGTGACGATGTGATTGCCGTGCTCGAGGCGCTCGGCCTGGGCAAGCAGGTGTTTGCCGCGCCGACCAACACCACCACGCAGGCCGGCCAGGCCGCGCCGCACCAGTTCCTGTTCAACCGCACCACCGGCGTCGAGGGCGTGGTGAGCCTGCATGGCTCGCTGTTCCTCGGCAACAGCCTGCGCCGCCACACCGTGCTGGCTGGCAAGCTGCGCGAGGTGGGCGAGTCGGCCGTGGTGATCGATGACCTGCAGCCGGCGCCGGACAAGGTGCGCAAGGTGGCGGCCGCCGTCGGCCTGGCAGATGCCGGGCAGACGCTGGCCACGCAGGTGCAGCGTCAGCTGGATGAGGCGGCGGCACTGGGCAAGGGCCTGACGCATGCGCCACGCGTGATCCACGTGTCGGCCACCGGTGGCGGTGGCGCCCCGACCGTGGCCGGCGCAGACAGTGCGTCGGCCGAGATGATCGCCCTGGCCGGCGGCGTCAACATCGGCAGCGAGGCAGGGGTCAAGAACTACTCGCAGCTGAGCAATGAAGGCGTGATCGCCGCAGCACCGGAGGTCATCCTGGTGACCGAGCACGACCTGCAGCAGTTCGGGGGCGCCGACGGTCTGTGGAAGGCCTACCCGACCCTGAAGCAGACGCCGGCCGGCGCGGCCAACCGGGTCTGGGTGATGCCCGATGTGCAGCTGAAGTACACCAGCGTCGGCACCGGCGCAGGCGCTCTGGCCTTGGCCAAGGCTCTGGCGGCGCTGCCGCCGGCATGAGTCCGGCTGATCGGCGCCGCCGTCGCGGGCGGGTGATGCTGTTGGTGGCACTGCTGGCCCTGGTGGGCGCGGTGCTGGCGTCATTCGCGATGGGGCCGCTGCGCCTGCCGCCATTGGACGTTCTGCAGGCCCTGGGGGTGAAGCTGGGCCTGGTCGATCCGCAGGCGGTCAGCCGCCGCGACCTCGCCGTGGTGTGGCAGCTGCGCATTCCGCGCGCCCTGCTGGGGGCCATGGTGGGGGCGGCGTTGGCGATGGCCGGTGCGAGCCTGCAGGGATTGTTCGGCAATCCGCTGGCCGACCCCGGCATCGTCGGCGTCAGCCAGGGCGCGGCGCTGGGCGCCGTTGCGGCGATCGTCCTGGGGGCGGCAGGCGCAGCGGGCTGGCTGGTGCCGGTGGCTGCATTTGGCGGTGGCGCACTGGCCATCGGCCTGACCTACGCATTGGCGCGCCCGGGGAAGGGCAGCGGCAATGCGACGCTGCTGCTGGTGGGTATTGCGATGGCGGCGTTCTGCTCGGCGTTGATCGGCTTCCTCACCTACATCGCCAGCGAGAGCGAACTGCAGTCGCTGGTGTTCTGGCAGATGGGCTCGCTCGCGCAGGCCAACTGGGCGGACGTGGCCGCCGTGGTGCCGCTGTTCGCCATTGGCGTGTTCGCGCTGCTGCGTCTGGCCACGCCGCTGGACATGCTGGCACTGGGGGAGCGCCAGGCGCAGCACCTGGGCCTGGATGTCGCGCGGACGCGACGAATGCTGGTGGCCTTCAGTGCACTGCTGGTGGGTGCGGCGGTGGCGTTTGCCGGCTCGATCAGTTTTGTCGGCCTGGTGGTGCCGCACGTGGCGCGGCTGCTGGTCGGCCCGTGCCATCGCTGGTTGCTGCCGGTGTCGGGCGTGCTGGGCGCGCTGCTGATCGTCATTGCCGATACCGCCGCGCGTACGCTGGATCCGCCGGCGGAAATTCCGCTGGGCCTGTTCTCGGCCGCGCTCGGCGCGCCGTTCTTCCTGTGGCTGGTGCTGCAGCAGCGCCGCAAGGACACGCCATGAGCGACTTCCTGCAGTTGCGCGATGTGGTGGTGCGGCGCCAGCAGCGCGAGATCCTGCATGGCGTCAACCTGGCGTTCGCGCCGGGCACGGTGACCGCGCTGGTGGGCCCGAACGGTGCCGGCAAATCGACCCTGCTGGCGGTGGCGGCCGGCGATCTGCGGCCTGACGTTGGCGAAGTGCAGCTGCATGGCGCGCCGCTGCGCAGCTACAAGTCCGGCCCGTTGGCGCGCGAGCGCGCAGTGATGCCGCAGGAACATGGCGTGCGCTTCGCCTTCAGCGTTGAAGAAGTGGTGGCGATGGGGCGGCTGCCGCATCCGCCGGATCCCGCGGTGGATGATGCGCGGGTGGAAGCTGCCATCGACGCCACCGAGCTGCAGGCGCTGCGCCTGCGCGAGGTGCAGCAGTTGTCCGGCGGTGAATCGGCACGCACCACGTTTGCGCGCGTGCTTGCGCAGGACACGCCGCTGCTGTTGCTGGATGAGCCGACGGCCGCGCTGGATCTGCGCCACCAGGAACGCACGCTGCGCAGCGTGCGCGCGTGTGCCGAAGCGGGCGCCTGTGTGATCGTGGTGCTGCATGATCTGAATCTTGCAGCCGGTTATGCCGATCGCATCGTGCTGCTGGAACAAGGCAGGGTTGCGGCCGATGGGACGCCTGCGCAGGTGCTCACCGAGGACAACCTGCAGCGCGTGTACCAGCAGGATGTGGTGGTGCTGCAGCATCCGCGACGGGGTGTGCCGCTGGTGGTGGTGACCTGATGCGGTAAAGCGTCGTGTTGCATCGCGACGTATTATTGGCGGTCCGTTTTTCTCAACGGACTGACCCCCATGAAGCATCATTTCCCCCGCGCTGCACTGCTGGTTTCGTTGGCTGCAACGGCGTGCACCGCGCATGCCGCCTCCACCCGCACGGTGTCGATCGAGAAGGCGGCCGACCAGGCCACGTCGATCGAAACGCGGCATGCAAGCCGCGCCGGCGCCGCGCCCGACCTGTTCACCACGCACTAATTCACCGGTGGCGCGATGATGATGGCCTGGGGCGATCAGCGCGTGCTGCTGCTCTGCAAGAAGTCGGCGTACCTCAAGCTGCCGGGCATGAAGCCTGCGGCCAGCGAGTTGCCGCTGGAGAAGCGCCAGATGGTCGGCTACGAAACCATGATGGCCGGCTACGGCGGCATCGCTGCCATCGGCGGGCTGGTGAATGGCTCGGTCGAAGTCGCCGACGATGGCAGTGAAGTCCGCCGCCAGGCGGAACGCCCGTGGGCCTATGGTACTGAGCGCTACGATGTGATCAGCCAGCGCATGCCGGGCGGCGCGCTGCGCGTGCGCGCTCTGAAGACCGCAACGGTGAACACTGCGAAGCCGTCGAAGCCGGGCGCTACCTTCAGCAGCGATGAGGACCAGGCTGCACGTTTGGCTGAGCTGGGTGCGGTGGGTAGCTGGACCGAGATCACCCTGTACGACTCGCCCAAGCGTGGCGAGGTCGATCCTCAGTACCCGTTGAAGGACTGGGTGTCGGTGACCGGTGACCATGCCGCGACGGTGGCTGAAGCGCGCCGGATCAACGGCTGCGAGTGATGCTTGCTGTGGGGGTCAGAGCCCTTGGATGCGCCAAGGGATCCGACCCTTTGGCCGCGCCGGGGTCGGATCCTTTTGCGCAGCGAAAGGCTCTGACCCCATCAAGCCTCATCGTTCCACTCATGCGTGCAATAGCCACTTGCGCGCAGGAATCACAGGTCTAGAATGCGCCCCATGAACCGGATGCCGCTCCTGAAGTTTTTCACCCTGACCCGCGCAAGCGCGGAACGGGCGTGTCTGCCTGGAGTGCCACGGGGCCGTTGATACGGCCATCGATGGACCATCCACAGAGCGCCCTTCGGGGCGCTCTTTTCGTTTCCGCCATTTCATTCCACCCGCAACACCGAGGAGAACGTGCCATGCACCAGATCGCCGAGACCGAACGCTAGCCGCGCGCCCTGTCGCCAACCGGGGTGCGCGGCCCCTGAAGTTGGCTTTGCAGGAACCTATCTCATGAACACCCATGTCCTTTCCCGCCGTCGCAACCTCGGCATCATTGCCCACATCGACGCCGGTAAAACCACGCTGACCGAACGCCTGCTGTGGAAAAGCGGTGAGATCCATCGCGTCGGCGAAGTGCACGACGGCAATGCGACCACCGATTTTTCGGCGATCGAGCGCGAACGCGGCATCACCATCGGCGCGGCCGCCGTGCAGGCGCAATGGGCGCCGCGCGACCTGCCGCCGCATCGGCTGACCCTGATCGACACCCCCGGCCACATCGACTTCGCCATTGAAGTCGAGCGTTCGCTGCGCGTGCTCGACGGTGCCGTGGCCGTGTTCTCGGCCGTCGATGGCGTGCAGCCGCAGTCGGAAACCGTGTGGCGCCAGGCGCGTCGGCATCGCGTGCCGCTCATTGCCTTCGTCAACAAGATGGACCGCGTCGGCGCATCGTTCGAGCGCGTGCTGGAGCAGCTGCATGACAAGCTGCAGGCGCGGCCGTGGGCGCTGGGTGTGCCGTTGGGCAGCGAGAGCGACTTCCATGGCTGGGTCGACCTGGTCGATGAGCGCGTGCTGCGCTGGCAGGACGGCGCTGCGGCGTCCATCACCCCTTGGGGCGAGGACGAGCGCGCGCAGTGGCAGGCGCAGCGGCAGGTGTTGATCGAGGCCGTGGCCGACCATGACGACGTGCTGGCCACGGCGTGGCTGGAAGGTGCGGTGATCGATGCGGCGATGCTGCGCGCGGCGATCCGCCGGGCCACGCTGGCCGGTGCCGGCGTGCCGGTGCTGGCGGGCGCGGCCTTCAAGGACAAGGGCATCGAAACGCTGCTGGACGCGGTGGTCGACTACCTGCCGTCGCCGCTGGATCGCCCGGCCGTCACTGCCGAAGCGGAACAGGGCGAGGTGTCGCTGCCGCCGGACCCGGACGGTCCGCTGGCGGGCCTGCTGTTCAAGATCACCCACCAGCAGCACGGCGCGCTGAGCTTCGTGCGGTTGTACTCGGGCACCTTGAAGGTGGGCGATGCCATTGCCAGTTCGCAGCACCCGCAGGGGCGCCGCGTCAGCCGGCTGGTGCGCGTGCAGGCCGACCAGACCCACGACATCGAACAGGCCGTGGCCGGTGACATCGTCGCGGTGCTGGGTTGGAAGGATGCCGTCAGCGGTGAAACGCTGAGCGGGCGAGGGCAGCCGTTGCGTCTGGAGAGCATCCAGTCGCAGGCGCCGGTACTGGCCTGGCGGCTGGAGCCGGCACGCGCGGCCGACCTCATCCGCATGGCGCAGGGCCTGGCCAGCCTGGCCCAGGAAGACCCGTCGTTCAAGGTGGAAACCGAGCGCGACAGTGGTGAAACCCTGGTCTGGGGCATGGGCGAGCTGCACCTGGAGGTGATGGTCGAGCGTCTGCGCAGCGAATGGAAGGTCGATGTCGGCGTTGGCGCGCCGCGCGTGGCCTACCAGGAAACGCCGTTGCGCGCGGTGTCCGGCGTGGTTGGCCGGGTCTCCAAGCAGAATGGCGGCCAGGGCCAGTTCGCCCATGTGGTGCTGGACGTGGTGCCGCGCGAGGACGACCAGGTCGTGTTCAACGACCGCATCGTCGGTGGCGTGGTCCCGCGCGGCTTCATCGCCGCCGTGGAAAAGGGTGTGCGTGCGGCGCTGACGTCCGGGCCGCAGGGGCATCCGGTGGTGGGCATCGAGATCAGCCTGGTCGATGGGGAAACCCATGCCAAGGACTCCTCGGAGATGGCCTTCCACCGCGCTGGCGGCGAGGCGATCAAGGCTGCGCTGGTCGCGGGCGGTACGCAGCTGCTGGAGCCGGTGATGGCCGTGACGGTGCATTCGCCGTCGGCCTCGGTGGGTGATGTGGTGGGCGACCTCAACCGTCGCCACGGCCGCATCGCACGCATCGACGACCAGGAAGGTCGCGCCGAAGTCAGTGGTTTTGCACCGTTGGCCAACCTGGTGGGTTACACCACCTCGCTGCGCTCGCTGAGCCAGGGGCGCGCCAGCAGTGAAGCGCATCTGCACGGCTACGAGCCGGTGCGCGCTGCGTGATGCAAGGCAGAGGGAGTCCGTTTGCGGGCTCCCTTCTTTTGTTCTGCGCTTGCCAGGGGCATCCACGCATGGCGTGGATCTACTGGTATCTGCGGGTGTCATGCGCATCCATGCATGGCATGGATCTACAATGTGCGGGTGGGATGATGCGCGCCGGCTCGCGCTGCAATGCAACAAAACTGCAGAAAAAGCTGGATTAAAGTGATGCCTCACGATAAATTGCGCACCCCCTGTTGATTTGCCGCCGATCGCACCCGCCATGCGTGATGACAACGACCCCGGAACCCTGGAGCTGACCCTGCCGCGCAAACGCGGTCGGCCGCCCAAGTTCGGGTACGCAATGAGCGATGCGCAGCGGGCTGCGCGCTACCGTGCGCGCAGGGCAGGGCAGGCCAACCACGCCGATGTGCGCTCGTGCAGCGACATGGTGCTGCTGGACAAGATCCGCGCGGCCGTCAGCGCCCGCGACACCGAACTGGCCGGCTTCCTAGTCCACGTGCTGTGGCAACGCTACCCGCTGCAGCTGAAATAAATTCGCGTCGGGGTGGCTCTTGTCATCCGGCTTGTTGATAATGCGGGGTTCAGGTTGTTCCCGCTGGCGCGCCCGGGATGGCAGGCGTGCATGTTCGACATGGCTTTGACGATGACCACCACCAGCGACACCACCACCGAAGCTGCACAGAGCGGCGCACCCCTGTTCTACACCCGTCCGGTGCCGCTGCAGGCCGACGTGCATGCCGATGTGCGCATCCTGCCGGGCAAGCTGGAGTTCGCTGCAGGCAGCAACTCGATCCCGCTGGTGCTCGGCGAATTCTCGCTGGCGCTGCACCATTTCCCGATTCTGTTTGCCGGCCCGACCGCCGTGCCGATGGCCGCCGTTGGCATCACCACCGAAAACCTGTTCATCACCGATGGCCTGTGGGCGGATGAGACCTACATCCCGGCCTACCTGCGTCGCCACCCCTTCATCTTCATCGATACCGGCAAGGACAATGACTTCCTGCTGGGCATCGACGAAGAGAGCCCGCGCATCGTGCGTGGCGGCGAAGAAGGCCAGCCGCTGTTCGTCGATGGCAAGGCTGCCGAAATCGTGCAGCAGGCGCTGGAATTCTGCGGCCAGTTCACCCGCGAGCACGAACAGACCCAGGCCTTCTCCAAGGCACTGCTGGAAAACAACCTGCTGGTCGAGCGCAACGCCACCATCCGCCTGCCCGATGGCCGTGAGTTCAACCTCAATGGCTTCTTCGTGGTGGACGTGGAGAAGTTCGTCGCGCTGCCGGACGCCACGGTGGTCGAATGGCACCGCAGCGGCTGGCTGGCACTGATCCACCAGCACCTGATGTCGCTGGGTCGCTTCAACGACCTGACCCGTCGCCAGGCCGAGCGCAACGCAGCCTGAGTCAGGGCTCTGGCGCGGCGGGAAGATCGCCGCGCCAGACACGCAATACCCGCAGCAGCCGCTGCGCTTCGGGCCAGTCCGGGGCAGCGGCGTTGCCCACGCTCCACAGTTCACCCGCCACGTCCTGCATGGCGGCGACGCCGCGCATCTGCAGGACGCCCTGCAGGCGGTGGGCATGATGACGCAGCGCCGGTGCATCCCGCGCGTCCATGGCCTGCTGCAGCAGCGCCATTTCTGCGCGGATGTCCTGATCGTAGTCCGCAAGCAGCTGCGCCGTCAGGTCGGTTGCGGACGGCGACTCCGTGCCGCCCAGGTCCAGTGCCTCCAGCAGTGGCTCGATCTGCAGCGGCTTGACCAATACACCATCGAATCCCGCACGCTGGCAGCGCTGCAGGTGCTCATCGCCGCTGTGCGCTGACAGTGCGAGCAGCCATGCCCGATTCGCCTGGTCGCGCTCCTGCGCGCGCAACTGCGTGGCGAGCGCATAGCCATCCATCGCGTCCAGTTCTATGTCGAGCAGGACGACCGACGCGGGTGAGGCGGCCTGCTGGGCAAGCGCCGCGGCGGGGCCATCCGCTTCGCATACGTCCGCGCCGAGCTGCTGCAGTTGTGCGGCTATGACCCGGCGATTGAGTACATGGTCGTCAACCAGCAGCACTTGCAAGCCGCCGAGTGGCATAGACGTATCCAGCGCTTCCTGCGCAAGCGCGCCTTCATCCAGTACCCGCACCGGCACGCGCAGGATGAAGCGGCTGCCGCGACCATGGACGCTGTGTGCATCCAGGGTGCCGCCCATGGCCTGCGCCAGCTGACGGCAGATCGACAGGCCCAGCCCGCTGCCGCCGCGCTCATGGCCGCCGTCTGCCTGCCGATACGGCGCGAACAGCTCGGCCATCTGTGCGGGCGCAATGCCGATGCCACTGTCGACCACCTCGATCTGCAGCCGGGCAGGGTGCAATGCGGCGTCCAGCTCCACGCGCAGATCCACGCCGCCCACGTCGGTGAACTTGAGTGCGTTGCCCAGCAGGTTGTCCAGGATCTGGCGCAGGCAGTCGGGATCGACCAGCACCGGCGGCAGGGCTTCGTCCGCATGCAGTTGCAGCCGCAGGCCTCGCTGCTGGGCCTGCGGCGTCGCGGCCTGCACGGCCTGCGCGCATAGCGCAGCCGGCGCGCATGGCCGGGGCCGCGGCCGGAAGCTGCCGTCCGCCAGCCGGGAGAAATCCAGGGCGCGGTTGAGCAGTCTGCGCAGGGTCTGCCCGGCATTGGCGGCGATGGACGCGAGTTCATGCGCACCGGCCGGCAAGGCGCTCTGCTTGAGCAGATCGACCGCCGTCACCATGGCCTGCGCCGCATTGCGTACTTCGTGATTGACCATGCCTGAGGCGTGGTTGCGCTCACGCTGCTGCGCCTGCAGGCGCCCGCGCCGGCGCCGGGATACAGCGAGCGAAACGAACAAGGCCAGCAGCGCCATGGAGATGACCGGCAGCACCCAGCGCGGAGTCCGGATGGTGGCATGGTGCCATCGGTCCGCCAGTGTCTGCCGGGCCCAGTGCTGCAGCAGCGCGGCGTGCTCATCGATACTGATCCGTGCCAGCGCATCTTCGATGCGGTCGATCAGCTGCTGGTCGCTGTGGCGTGCCAGCAGGTGTAGTTCGTGCGGGAAGTGGCCGCGCAGGGGCTGCACGCGCAGGCGTTTGTGGAAGTCGCGGCGGAACACCGGGCGCAGGCTGGCCTCCAGGCCGATGGCTGCATCTGCCGTGCCGGCATCGACCAGCGCCAGTGCCGCATGCATATTGGGCGCGGCAAGAACCTGCGCCTGCGGATGGCGCGCGGCCAGCCAGGCGGGATAGGGGTCACCTTCCACCGCGGCAAGCTTCAGGCCGCTCAACCCGCTGGCGTCATGGGGCAGGGGAGTGCCCAGCGGGCCGGCCAGTACGGTGTCGCCACCGTGAAACGGGCGGGACTGGATGAGACGAGTGCAGGGCAAAGGAAGGTCAGTGACCGCGCCTTGCACCAGCACCAGGTCGGCCTGCTGCGCGCAGACGGCTGCGATGGCGGCGAGGGTGCTGTCATGCGGCTGCTCGATGAAGGACAGGCCGGAGTGCTGTGCAACCAATTTCGCATAACGATGCGCAATGGTGGGCGGCGCGTCCGGCTGTGCCTGCTCGGGAAATGGTCGCAACATTGGTCCAGTTGCGACACGCACAGGGCGCTGTTGATGCCCGGATGGTTGCGGGCCATCCATGGTGGCGCTGGTCAACAGGCAGGCCGCGAGCGACGCAATCGCCAGGCGAAACCACATTGCCGCGATCACAGCGCCTCCAACTGGGCGCGCAGTGCGTAGATTTCGGCGTCGTTGCGCAGGCCCAGCTTGCGCAGCGCGGCGTTTTTCTGGGTGCTGATGGTCTTGATGCTGCGGTGGCGCTGCACAGCGATTTCGGACACCGTCATGCCATCCAGCAGCAGATGCAGCACCTCGCGTTCGTTGCGGCTGAGTGGCTCGCGCGTGGGCGGCAGCTTGCACCCGGGCGGAAGCCGGAACAGCCCCTGGGACACCCGGATCACCGCGTCGGAAAGCTCGGCCAGTGGCTCGCATTTGCTGACGTAGCCGCTGATTCCGGCATCCAGCAACACATGGATGCCGGCGTTCGACGACTGCCCGGCAAACGCCAGCAGCGACACCTGCGGCGCGCACTCGCGCAGCTTCAGCACCAGCTCCGGGCCGGTCAGATCGTCCATGCCCAGAGTGATGTCGATGATCGCCACGTCGACCGGGTGGTTCATCAGGTACTGCAGCAGTGGCGCGCTGTGGCCGTGGCTGGCGACGATCCTGAAGCGCGTATCGGTGCCGAGGTGCATGCCGACCCCGCGTCGGACGACATCATGATCGTCGAGCAGTGCCAGTCGAAGGCGACGCGGTGCAGGATATCCATTCATGCGCAGGGAGGTGATCGTCGCCCAGGGGCGTGGCGCTCATTCTGGCGCTGTCATCTGCGTGGTCATCGAATTCGTACGATTTTTGCGACTATTCCTAAACGGGGGTCGGACTGCTGGGTTTTGGGCTTTGAAATCTGAGGGTCAGGGCCTTGGTTGGGCGCTCAGATTTCAAGGGATTTGGGGGTATTAACGTGACGCGTCACGGTCGTTTGGTTGGGTGGCCCATGAGGAGGCCACGCGTGGGTCGCGTTCCTGTGGCGTGTTGCGGCCCTGGTGATGGCGCTGGCTGGTGCCGGGGCTGGTACCGGGGCTGGAATGGCGCTGGAGGCTCAGGTCAGCGAGCGCATCAAGGTTGCCGGCGTCATGACGATCGTTCCGGGCGGCCGGACGCCGGGATCCATCGGGCTGGATGATGGCCGGTGCTTTGACCTGGCGCTGCCGGAAGCGGTGTGTGAGCAGAGGTGGCGCTGGCAGAGCAAGCGCGAGGTGGTGAGCGGGCCGTTGATGTCCTGGCCGAAGGGGTTGGTTGCCGGGTTGATGTGGATCGACATCAAGGACCGGAAGGTTGAGGGGGTCGGGAGCCTGACGATCCTGAGGCACCCCATCTTGATGCGAACATAATATACATTATGCGAAATCAAGGATCGTCCGCGCTGCGGCGTTTGTGGCCTCTGCTTGGCAATGGTTGGGCCTCTGGCTCGGCTCTTGCCTGCCGGATCGTTCCCCCGACAAGGACGAACTGGCAGCGTAATGGAATTTGATCCGTACAGCCGCACTGAACTAACCGGCCCTTGGGCCGGTTTTGCTTTCCTAGGCAATCGCCTGATCACCCCCGAAGGCCGCGAGCTACTGCCCGAGGATCTGGCCTGGCTGTCGCTGACGGCCTGCCAAGCGCAGGAATGGCGGCGCATGATGGATCAGCTGCGCGGAAAGTCCGCTGGATCGACCCAGCGAAACCATTGCAGCGCAAGCGATTCCAGGGTGGTCGATGTGGCCACCTTGATGGCCCGGCGCCAACGAAGGTTGTCCAGGGTGATGGCTGCTCCCGACGCCGATCCGACCATTGCAGCAGACACGAAAACGGGGCCGAAGCCCCGTGTGCGCGGGTGAGGCGTTGGCCGTAGGGGCCCTGCCCCTACACCCCGGCTACAATGGGCGCAGGACGCCTTGGGGGACGTATGGAACGCGAACGACCGGAATACCTTGAAGCCATCCCGCGCAGGCGCTGGGAATTCCCGTGGATGGCAGTGTGGGCTGTGATCTTGCTGGCTATGGTTGCTGCTGGCATCTGGCAGCACATACACACCAACGAGGCATGGAACCGGCGTTTCGCTAGCGTGCCGATGGTCCCGGCAAAAAACGACGAAAGGAACGTGAGGCCGGTGGAGAACGCGGAGCGGGCTACCGCGCTGGCGAAAATTAAGGCCGCAAGAGAACGCGCTGAAATTGAAGCGCGCCTAGTGGACGCGAGTATTAGATGCATCGACGGCACGGCTTTCAGGCGGATTGAGGGTGGCTGGGAGAACATACCAGGACACCCCTGCCCGTAACGGATCAAAGCTTCGATTGGACCTCTGGGATAGTCATGTACGACGCCGTCTCATACGGAGGCGACTCGGGGAAGGTGCCCATGGCGCGCTGCCCACGGCTGATCACGCCGCCTTGGATCGCGCCAGCGTATTGCTGGGCCGGTGCGGGAGAAGCCCCTGACGCGGGCGCAGGCTGTGCCGGCTGGAAAATAGGCCGCTGCTTGTAGGGGTTGTAGACAGGACCGTTCTTGGCAATCGTCCGGCACTCGGGTTCTACCCCGATATCACGGACGGTTCTAAAAGAGCTGCAACCTTCTGATCCTGCCTGGCGACCCTTCGCCGCATCCTTGGGTTATGGCGTCGCTCGATGTAGTCAA
>NZ_JBRRCR010000030.1:0-46408 GCF_056759115.1 Stenotrophomonas sp. STEN087
GGGTTTGGGGTTTGGGTTATTGTTAGCGGATGGGGGGGTGTGCGGTTCAGGGGGGGGATTTCAATTTTTGTTGGGGTTGTGGGGTTGTGCGGGCGGGTGGCGGGCACGGGGTCGGATCCCGTTGCTGCGCAACGGGCTCTGACCCCGGTGTTGATGGTGGGTGCCGACCGTTGGTCGGCACTGTTTGAGTCCCGACCAACGGTCGGGACCCACCGGGAGGCTTACAGACCCTGCATCAACGCCATCTGCGCCGAATGCGGCGCTTCGTCGTGGGCCGGGGTGCGCTTGTGGTAGATGCCCTCGGCATCCAGTTCCCAGGCGTTGAGGTTGTCGTCCAGGTAGTTCTGCAGCACTTCGCGGTACACGCGCTTGGCCAGGTCCGGGTCGAGGATCGGGAAGCAGGTCTCGACGCGGCGCAGCAGGTTGCGCTCCAGCCAGTCGGCGCTGGCGCAGTACAGCTCCGGTGCGCCGTCGTTGCCGAACCAGTAGACGCGGCTGTGCTCCAGGAAGCGGCCGACGATCGAGCGCACGCGGATGTTGTCCGACACGCCCGGCACGCCCGGGCGCAGGGTGCAGGCGCCGCGGATGATCAGGTCGATCTGCACGCCGCCCTGCGAGGCCGCGTACAGCGCGCGCACCACCTGCGGTTCGTTCAACGCGTTCATCTTGGCGATGATGCGCGCCGGACGACCGGCCGCGGCGATGCGCGTCTCGCGCTCGATGCGGGCGAGGATGCCGGTGTGCAGGGTGAAGGGCGACTGCAGCAGGCGCTTCAGCTTCATCTTCGAGGCCAGCCCGGACAGCTGCTGGAACAGCAGGTGCACGTCATTGCCGATGTCCGCATCGGCAGTGATCAGGCTGATGTCGGTGTACGCACGGGCGGTACCGCTGTGGTAGTTGCCGGTGCCCAGGTGCACGTAACGGCGCAGCTTGCGGCCTTCGCGGCGCACGATCAGCAGCATCTTGGCGTGGGTCTTGAAGCCGACCACGCCGTACACCACCTGCACGCCGGCTTCCTGCAGGCGGTCGGCCAGGCCCAGGTTGGCTTCTTCGTCGAAGCGCGCGCGCAGCTCGACCACCACCGTCACGTCCTTGCCGTTGCGGGCGGCCTGGATCAGCGCATCGACGATCAGCGAATCCTTGCCGGTGCGGTACAGGGTCTGCTTGATCGCCAGCACGTTCGGGTCCACTGCGGCCTGCTTGATCAGGTCCAGCACGGCGGTGAAGGCATCGAACGGGTGGTGCAGCAGCAGGTCCTGGCGGCGGGCGATCTCGAAGATGCCGTCGCTGTCGCGCAGGGTGCGCGGATTCATCGGCGGGTACTTCAGGTCCGGCTGCGGCACGAGGTCATAGAGCTGGATGATGCGGTTGAGGTTGACCGGGCCATCGATCCGGTACACCGCGTTTTCGGTCAGGCCGAAGTTCTGCAGCAGGGTGCGCACGATGTCCTTCGGCGTGTCCTCGGCGATCTCCAGGCGCACCGCAGGGCGGTAGCCGCGGTCGACCAGTTCATCGCGCAGGGCCAGCGCCAGGTTCTCCACTTCTTCCTCGTCCACCACCAGCTCGGAATTGCGGGTGACGCGGAACTGGTAGGCACCCTGGACTTCCAGGCCCGGGAACAGCTCGTCGACGAAGGCCGACAGCACCGAGGACAGGAACACGAAGTTCTGCCCGCCGCCCAAGCTTTCCGGCAGCTGGATGATGCGCGGCAGCGAACGCGGTGCGCGCACGATGGCCAGGTGGCCGGCGCGGCCGAACGCATCGGTGCCCGTCAGCACGACGACGATGTTCAGCGACTTGTTGAGGATCTTCGGGAACGGGTGCACCGGGTCCAGGCCCAGCGGCGACAGCACCGGCATGATCTCGTTGCGGAAGTACGCGCGCAGCCAGCGCTTCTGCCGGTGGTTCCAGGAGTGGCGGCCGAGCACGCCGATGCCGGCCTCGGCCAGCGCCGGGCGCAGCGTCTCGTTCCAGCAGCGGTACTGCTGGTCCACCAGTTCCGCCGCGCGGTCATGGATGGCATTGAGGATGGTCTGCGGGCTCATGCCGTCCGGGGCCGGCGGCAGGCCGAATTCCTGCGCGTGGCGCACGGCCGCGGCGCGGATCTCGAAGAACTCGTCCAGGTTGGTGCAGGAGATGCACATGAAGCGCAGGCGCTCCAGCAGCGGCACCTGCGGGTCCATCGCCTGCGCCAGCACGCGGAAGTTGAAATCCAGCTGGGACAGTTCGCGGTTGATGTAGAGCGCCGGGTCACGCAGTGGATCGTTGTCCGGGCTCACGGGGAGGGGGAGGGATCCAAGGCTGCTCATGGCTTCATTCTTCGATGGAGGTCAGGGGGGCGGACTCGCGCGGGCGCACGTGGTCGGCATCGAAATGGCAGGAGAACACCGAGCCCTTGCCCACTTCGCTTTCGATCTCCAGCCGTGCGTGGTGCAGGCCGAGGATGTGCTTGACGATGGACAGGCCCAGGCCGGTGCCACCGCTCTCGCGCGAGCGGCTGCTGGACACGCGGTAGAAACGTTCGGTCAGGCGCGGCAGGTGGGTGGCGGGGATGCCGTAGCCGCTGTCACGCACGGCCAGCACGGCGCCATCGCCCTCGCGGCGGAACTCCACCGCGATGCGGCCATCGGCCGGGGTGTAGCGCACGGCGTTGGTGACCAGGTTGGAGAACGCACTGTGCAGTTCCTTGGTTGAGCCCAGCAGGTCGACGCCGGCCAGGTCGTCGATGCTGATCTGGTGGCGGCCCTGGCTGTGCGCCTCGGCTTCGCGGCGCAGGGTGGCCAGCATCGGCTGCATGGCCACGGTCTCCGCTTCGCTGTGTTCCTGCGATTCCAGTCGCGACAGGGTCAGCAGGTCTTCCACCAGCTGGGCCATGCGCTGGCTCTGCTTGCGCATTTCTTCCAGCATCGGGCCGGTGCCGGGGAAGTCTTCCGGATCCATCATGTCCAGGTAGCCGTGCACCACGGTCAGCGGGGTGCGCAGTTCGTGCGACACGTTGGCGACGAAGTCGCGGCGCACCTGTTCCAGGCGCAGCAGCTTGCTGACGTCGCGGGCGATCAGCAGCCAGTAATCGTTGGAATAGGGGATCAGGCGCAGGTTCAGGCGGATCGCGGGGTCCACCGGCGAGGGCGCGTCGAGGATCGGTTCGGCATTGCGGCCGCCGGCCAGCCAGTGCGCCAGCGGCATCGGCTGCAGGCGTTCGACCAGGGCTTCGCCGAGGTCACCGGGGTGGTGCAGGCCGAGCAGGGCGGTGGCCGCTTCGTTGAACCACTGCACGCGCTGGCTGTTGCGGTCCAGCACCACCACTGCATCGGGCAGGGCGGCAGCGGCGGCGCGGTAGCTGCGCAGCATGTCCAGCAGGCGGCGCTTGCGCACGCGCATTTCCACCTGGTTGCGGTACAGCAGGCGGTCCAGCTCGTTCCACACGCCGGTACCTTCCTCGGCGGTTTCCCAGCGCTGGCGCGCGGTCAGCCGGCGCAGCACGCTGCGCAGACGCCAGTAATGCCAGGTCAGCGTGGCCAGTGCGGCCAGCGCGATGCACAGCCACAGATGCCCACTGAACCACCCGACCACGCCGGCCAGCACCAATACCGCTGCCACGGAGGCCAGCGTCTTAAACCAGGCGGAGCGGATGTGGCGGGGCATTGCGGTCTCGTCGTTGGAGGCGGCGGTTCACGCGGTGAACCGAGGGTTATAGCAGAGTTGCCGACACCGGCACCCGCGGGTGCGCGGTGCCGGCACGACGAGGCTCAGGTCGCGTTGGAGAAGCGGTAACCAGCGCCGCGCACGGTCTGCACCATGTTCTCGGCGTTGAACGGTTCCAGCGTCTTGCGCAGGCGGCGGATGTGCACGTCGATGGTGCGTTCTTCCACGTACACGCTGCCGCCCCACACATGGTCCAGCAGCTGGGCGCGGGTGTAGACGCGCTCGGGGTGGGTCATGAAGAAGTGCAGCAGGCGGTATTCGGTCGGGCCGATCGGCACCGGCTGTTCGTTGGCGAACACGCGGTGGGCGGCGCCGTCGATGCGGATCGGGCCGACGGCCACGCTGCCGTCTTCGTCGTCGTCGCGGGCGCGGCGCATGACCGCGCGGATGCGGGCCAGCAGTTCGCGGGCCGAGAACGGCTTGACCACGTAGTCGTCGACACCGGCTTCGAGGCCGCCGACGCGATCATTCTCTTCGCCGCGCGCGGTCAGCATGATGATCGGCACTTCGCGGGTCAGGGTTTCCTTGCGCCAGCGACGGGCCAGGTCCAGGCCACTGGTGCCGGGCAGCATCCAGTCCAGCAGGATCAGATCGGGGACGCGGTCGGCGATCGCGGTCTGGGCCTCGCGGGCATCGCCGGCGTGGACGGGTTCGTAATCGCCCTTGCGGAGGGCGAAGGCGACCATTTCGCGGATCGCGGGCTCGTCATCGACGATCAGGATGCGTTTCTGCACGAGGACACCGTAGGGCTCGGTTACTGGAGTGGTGCCAGTAGACTACGGTTTGATGACATGTTTGTGACTACGTGGCCGGGATCGGCGCCGATTGCCATCCCCCGGTCATGCGGCGCTCAGCGCCGGTCCAGCTCCGGGTCCTGCACGCCCTGGCGGCGCAGCTCCAGCACGGTGGGGGTGATGGTCTCGATGCGCGCATCCACCCGCGCGCGGCCGACATAGTCCAGCTCGGGATTGCGCTTGAGCGCCTGCAGCTGCATCAGCGCCTGCTCCGGGCGACCGCCGAGGAAGGCCGCCTCGGCATAGGCCTCGCTGGCCCGCACGCTGTCCCCGGCCAGCTCGCTGGCACGGGCGTAGCGCTGCTGGAAAACCGGATCGTTACCGCTTTGCGACAGCAGGGGCCGCAGCATCGCCTGGGCGCGCTGGCCGGCCTCGCGTCCGCCCTGTTCATTCAGGATTTCGGCGTAGGTCAGTGCCACCGGGCGGCTGTTGGGGTGTTCGCGCAGCAGCTGTTCGAAGCGGGCGTTGGCCTGGACCGGCTGGCCGGCACGGGATTCCGCCTCGCCCAGGGCCAGGGCCACGAACAGGCTGTCAGGATGGGTCTGCAGCAGGCTGGCCAGGGCCTGCCGGGCCTGGTTGGCGCCGGCGCGGCCGCCGCGCATGGCGGCCAGGGCCTGGCCATAGCGCTGGGCGTCGGTCAGGCCGTCCTTCTGCCGCCGGGCCAGGTCGGCGTACTCGCGTTCCAGCTCCGGCGTGGTGTCGGCGCTGAGCACCCGCAGGCGCTCGCGGGCCCAGTCGAAGTCACCGCTGGCGCCGCGGCTGAGCTGGCCGATCGGCAGGCGCAGCACGCTGCTGGGAAGCAGCGGGTTGGCGCCGCGCAGCAGCGGCTCGCCCAGGCTGGGGTCGGCCGGGTTGACCCGCTCCTTGCGCTCGCCGCTGGGGGTGCTGGTGGTCAGCAGCACCGTGTCCTTCTTCATCTGCTGGGCGCGGGCCTTGGCCTCGCTGATGCGGGTGGTATTGACCGGGTGGGTCTGCAGGAAGTCCGGGGCCTGGTAACCGCCGTTGTTGCCGCGCATGGCGGCCGACATCCGCTCGAAGAAGCCGGCCATGGCGTCCACGTCGTAGCCGCTGCGCGACAGGGTGCGGATGCCCAGGCGGTCGGCCTCGGATTCGTTGGACCGGGTGTAGTTGATCTGCCGCTGCTGCATCAGGCCCATGCCCGAGCTGATCGCGGCCATGGTCGCGTTGCCGGAGGACGAGCTGTTGCTGGCCTGGGCGGCCACCACTGCTGCCAGCATGCCCAGCAGGATCGGGATCTGGTCGCGCTGGGCCCGCTCGACCCCGCGCAGCACGTGCTGCTGGGTGACGTGGGCGATTTCATGGGACAGCACCGCCGCCACCTCGTCCTCGCGCTCGGCCGTCAGCACCAGGCCGGCGTTGACCCCGATGTAGCCGCCAAGGGTGGCGAAGGCGTTGATCTGGCGGTCCTTCATCACGAAGAACGTGTAGGACTGGCGCGGCTGGTCGCTGTTGGAGCCCAGCCGGGTGCCCATGGTCTGCAGCCAGTCGTTGACCAGCGGGTCGTCCAGCAGGTACCCGTAGTTGCGCAGCTCGCGCAGCATCATCGCGCCGTACTCGGCCTGCCGTGCCGGGGTCAGCAGTTCGCCGGCCGACGACCCGATGTCCGGCAGCTTCTCCTGGGCCTGGGCCAGCGGCATGGCCAGGGCCAGGGTGACGGCGGTAGTCAGCAGCAGGGCTCGCAAGCGGGAGGTCCTCGGGCGGGGCGCGCCAAGCGTGGCAGGGCAGGGGGCAACCATTCGTTAATCCACAGTGTTGCGGTCGTGGCGTGGAAATTCCAGCACACCGGTACCATATATGGACCGTCGATCCATCGTGGAGTTTCCCGTGACAGACCAGCCCGCTGGCGCCTCGCCCGCCATCACCATCTATTCCACCGCCGTCTGCCCGTACTGCGTGGCGGCCAAGAACTTCCTCAAGAGCAAGGGCCAGCAGTGGACCGAGGTCCGCATCGACCTGGACCCGGTCGAGCGCGAGAAGATGATGTCCCTGACCCGCCGCACCAGCGTGCCGCAGATCTTCGTCGGTGACGTCCATGTCGGCGGCTACGACGACATGATGGCCCTGCATCGCGAAGGCAAGCTCGAGCCGCTGCTGGCCGGGCAGGGCCAGGCATGAGCGCGGCCGACGACGGCAGCAAGGACCGCATCGCCGAATTCACCGCGTTCCGCAAGCGCATGAACGAACGCATCCTGGGCGAGCCGAACCAGGTGGTGCGGCGCTTCTTCGCGCTGGACACGCAGACCTACCAGGCCGGCGCGCTGGACGTGAAGACCAAGGAACTGCTGGGCCTGGTGGCGTCGATGGTGCTGCGCTGCGACGACTGCATCAGCTACCACGTGGCCCAGTGCAAGGCAGCCGGGGTGACCCGTGAAGAGTTCTTCGAGACCTTCTCGGTCGGCCTGGTGGTCGGCGGCTCGATCGTGATCCCGCACCTGCGCCGCGCGGTCGACTTCCTCGACCAGCTCGAAGGCGGCGCCGCCGCCCCGGAAGCGCACGAGCACTGAGGTAGCGCCGGCCGCTGGCCGGCATTGCCTGAACCCCGGATGGCCGAGGTTGCCGGCCAGCGGCCGGCACTACCGGGTTTTTCCGCGATCCAGCCGCCAATGCGCGCGGGCACACTGCCTGAGCCGGGGAGTGGGACCATGGTCTATTTGGGACCTCGGCCCCGGCTCAGGCATAATTGCGGGTGAAACTTCCTTAGCGCCGGCGTTTCCGGGCACGTCCGGACGGCGTATTCCCCCCTGTTCGGAACATCGATCAATGACGCAGAAAATTACGGTCATCCGCGGCGACGGCATCGGCCCGGAAATCATGGACGCTACCCTGTTCGTCCTCGACCAGCTCAACGCTGGCCTGGAGTACGAAGATGCGGACGCCGGCCTGGTGGCCCTGGAAAAGCACGGCGACCTGATGCCGGCGGTGACCCTGGAATCGATCGCGCGCAACAAGGTCGCGCTGAAGAGCCCGCTGACCACCCCGGTCGGTGGTGGCTTCACCTCGATCAACGTCAGCCTGCGCCGCCACTTCGACCTGTACGCCAACGTGCGTCCGGCCCACACCTTCCCGAACACCAAGTCGCGTTTCAACAACGTCGACCTGATCACCGTTCGTGAGAACACCGAAGGTGCGTACCTGGCCGAAGGCCAGGAAGTCTCGGCTGATGGCGAGACCGCCTTCTCCGGCACCCGCATCACGCGCAAGGGCTCCGAGCGCATCGTGCGCTACGCCTTCGAGCTGGCCCGCAGCGTCGGCCGCAAGAAGGTCACCGCCGTGCACAAGGCCAACATCATCAAGTCGACCTCGGGCCTGTTCCTGAACGTCGCCCGTGAAGTGGCCGCGCAGTACCCGGACATCGAGTTCCAGGAAATGATCGTCGACAACTGCTGCATGCAGCTGGTGATGCGTCCGGAACAGTTCGACGTGATCGTGACCACCAACCTGTTCGGCGACATCATCTCCGACCTGTGCGCCGGCCTCGTCGGCGGTCTGGGCCTGGCCCCGGGTGCCAACATCGGCAAGGACGCGGCGATCTTCGAAGCCGTGCACGGCACCGCGCCGGACATCGCCGGCCAGGGTAAGGCCAACCCGTGCGCGCTGCTGCTGGCAGCTGCACAGATGCTGGACCACGTCGGCCAGCCGGAAAACGCCGAGCGCCTGCGCAAGGCCATCGTGGCCACCATGGAAGCCAAGGATTCGCTGACCGGCGACCTCGGCGGCACCGGTACCACCATGAGCTTCGCCCAGGCCATCGCCAGCCGCCTGTAAGCGGCCGGCGCTCCCGCTGGAAATCGCCTCGGGCGATGTCCAGCCGGGGAGGCACAGCGTTGAAGACGGGCCGTCCTTGTACGGCCCGTCTGCGTTTTCAACCGCGGGTTTTCACCGACAGGATGTTTCCAGATGCCTGAGGCGGCCGTGTGGGTCGTGGCGGCCGTTGCTGTCTATGCCATCGGCGTGGCGATCTACGCCACCTTCTACTGGCCGTGGTCCCGCGCCCAGCGTGCGCTGCGCCACCTGCGCAGGCATGGAGTGCCCCTCCGCAGCCTGCGCGTGAGCGAGGCGCGCGTCCTGCAGTTGATCGAGTTCCCTGCAGGGTTGCCGGTGTATCTGCTTGAAGGCAGCTGCGCGGCGTTTGTTGTCAGGGGCAAATCCCCTCCGGCCCAGCATGTGCAGACGCTGGCCGGCGTGCCGGTGAAGTACCCGGCGGGCCTTGCAGGTGCCGCGCGCGCGGGCGGCAATACCGCCGAAGTGGTGCTGGGTCGCGACCACGCGATGATCGTGCGGCTCAATGGGGTCAAGCTGGCCTCGTAGCGTCGAGCCATGCTCGACTACGCAGGAGCAGTCGAGCATGGCTCGACTCTGCGGGAACCATCTGTGCGCGAATCGCACAGATCATGTGCCACGAAGCCGCTGGTTCGTGCGCCGTCCGCTCCGCATCCTGTGCCCACTTCCCACCGCACAGGAATCGCCCCATGAATCTTTCCGCCTTCGGCTTGGCCAGCCTGATCGGCATGGCCGCCGCCGCGCCGGTCGCCGCTGCCGAGCCGGCCCATCCCACCATCCGCCACATGGCCGGTGCACCGTCGGTCACCGCGCTGGACGCCGCGAAGACCGCCGTGCTGGTCATCGATTTCCAGAACGAATACTTCGACGCCAGCGCTGCGCCGGGCTTCGCCGGTGGCCGCATGGTCATTCCCGATGGCGTGGCCGCATTGCAGCAGGCCAAGCGTGTGGTGCAGTTCGCCGACGCCAACGGCATCCGGGTGATCCACGTGCAGCACGTGCTGCCGGCCGGCGCGCCGCTGTTCGCGCAGGGCAGCGTCAATGCCGCCTTCCATCGCGACCTGCAGCCGCGCCAGGGCGAGACGGTGGTGCAGAAGGACAACGTCAGCGTGTTCGCCGGTGCTTCGGCCGCGGTGCTGGACAAGGTGTTGAAGGAGGCTGGCATCGACACCCTGCTGGTCACCGGCCTGCAGACTCATGCCTGCGTGGTCGGTGCTGCCCGCGATGCGGCCGCCGCACCGCGCGGCTACCGCGTGATCGTGGCCGGTGATGCCACCGCCAGCCGCGATCTGGACCTGGCCGGCGGCCAGCGCATCGGTCACCGCGCGCTGCACGAAGCTTCGCTGGCGCAGATCGAAGATGCCTTCGGTGAAGTGATCAGCACCGAGGCGATGCTGGCGCTGCCGGTACGCAAGGCCGGCGACGGCGCTTGATAAGCTGGCGGGGCCCGCAGGTCGCGGGCTCCGCTTCCGGGAGCTGCCTTCGATGGATCACTTCGCCGCCCTGCGCGCGCTGCGCGCCATCGTCGAAGCGGGCAGTTTCACCGCCGCCGCCGAGCGCCTGGGCACCACCCATTCGGCGATGTCGCGGCAGCTGCGGCAACTGGAAGAACACCTGCAGGTGCGTCTGCTCGACCGCAACAGCCGGCGCCTGTCGTTGACCGAGGCCGGGCGCGATTATTACCACGAGGCCGTGGCCCTGCTGGATCGCCTGGAGGCCGCCGATGACCGCGCACGCGCCGGCCAGGCCCAGCCGAGCGGGCGCCTGCGCATCAGCGTGCCGCAGGTGGTGGCCAGCCAGGAACTGCCGCACTGGCTGCCCGGTTTCCTGGCCCGCTACCCGCAGGTTTCGCTGGACCTGTCGGCCGACGATCAGCTGGTGGATGTCGTTGGCGGTGGCTTCGACCTGGCCCTGCGCATTGCGCCGTCGCTACCGGACAGCCAGCTGGTGGCGCGCGAGCTGGCCAGCTGCCCGCGCATCCTGGTGGCCGCGCCCGCGTACCTGGCCCGGCACGGCCTGCCGCGGCAGCCCACCGACCTGCAGCAGCACACGCTGCTGGGCTTCAGTCCGACCGGAGCCGGTGCGCCGTGGCAGCTGCAGGGGCCGCGCGGCGCCACCGCCAGCATCGAGGCCGGCCAGCGCCTGCGCGTGGATGCCACGCCCGCGCTGAATGCGGCGGTGATGGCGGGCATGGGCATCAGTCTGTTTACTGCGTTGACCGTGCAGGAAGACCTGCGCAGCGGTCGCCTGATCCGCGTGCTGCCGGCCTGGAATGCGGGGCAACGCCGCTACTTCGCGCTGTACCCGCATGCGCGTGCACTGGCGCCGAAGGTGCGCGCGCTGGTCGATCACCTGGCCACGCACTACGCTGGGTGGACGGGCGGGGCAGGCTAGCCACGCCACGGCAACGAGGAGCGTGATGGATCCGGTCTATCTGCTGGTGGCGGTCGGTGCGATCGTCGCCGGCTTCGTGCAGGGCCTTTCCGGGTTCGCGTTCGGCATGGTGGCGATGTCCTTCTGGGCCTGGGGGCTGGACCCGCGGCTGGCCGCTGCGCTTTCGGTGTTCGGTGCGCTGACCGGGCAGCTGCTGGCGGTGTTCACCGTGCGCCGCGGCTTCAACCTGCGCCTGCTGCTGCCGTTCGTGCTGGGTGGCCTGGCCGGTATTCCGCTGGGCGTGCTGGTGCTGCCGCAGCTGGACATGGCCTGGTTCAAGGCCTTGCTGGGTGGGTTTCTGGCGGTGTGGTGCCCGGTGATGCTGATGGTGCGCAGGCTGCCGCCCATCACAGTGGGTGGCCGCATCGGCGACGCCGTGGCCGGCATGGCCGGCGGCGTGCTCAGTGGCATAGGCGGCTTCGCAGGGCCGGTGCCGACGCTGTGGAGCACGCTGCGCGGCTTCGCCAAGGACGAGCAGCGCGCGGTCATCCAGAACTTCAACCTGGCCATGCTGGCGGTGACCATGGCCACCTATGTCGGCAACGGCATGATCACCCGGCAGATGCTGCCGTACTTCGCCATCGTGGCCCCGGCCATGCTGGTGCCGACCCTGCTGGGCGCGCGCCTGTATATCGGCATCAGTGAAGCGCGCTTCCGGCAGATCGTGCTGGGCCTGTTGACCGCCTCCGGCATCGCCCTGCTGTGCTCGGCGCTGCCGGTGCTGCTGTCGCGTTGAGGCTCAGGCCGGGCGGAACATGCGGAAGCGCTGTTCGGCGCTGACCCGGAAGTAATCGGCCGGGCCGCCACCGCGCAGGATCGGGTCGGCCGCAGCGGTGTCGTAAATGCCATCGACCAGCAGCCGCGCATCGATATGCACCGCCACCACTTCGCCCAGCACCAGCCAGCCGTTGGTGTCCTGGCCGGCGGCATCGCGCAGGCGCACGATCTGGGTGCAGCGGCATTCCATGCTGACCGGGCTCTGTGCAACGCGCGGCGGTCGCACCTGGGTGGACGCCAGCGGTGTCAGTCCGGCCAGGCTGAACTCATCGACCTCCGGCGCGACCGCGCGGCAGCTTTCGTTCATCGCCTCGGCCAGGTCGAACGTGGCCAGGTTCCAGACGAATTCGCCGGTAGCCTCGATGTTGTGCAGCGAGTCCTTCCGCCCCTGGCTGGAGAAGCCGATGATCGGCGGGGTGTAGTTGAAGGCGTTGAAGAAGCTGTAGGGCGCCAGGTTCAAGGCGCCGTCGGCGGCGCAGCTGGAGATCCAGCCGATCGGGCGCGGGCCGATGATGGCGTTGAACGGGTCGTGCGGCAGGCGGTGGCCGTCGGCGGGGCGATAGCTGTGGAAGGTGTCGGGCATGGGGTGGGGGTTCCGTAGCGTCGAGCTTGCTCGACTGGGTTGTTGCCCGATTATCCGGCAAGGGGGTTGATGCAACCCACAAAAAAGCCGCGACCCTCGCGGATCGCGGCTTGTCGTTTACGGCTTGATCGGGCTCAGCGCTGCTGGATCTTCGACAGCAGGCGCAGGAACTCCACGTACAGCCAGACCAGGGTCACCATCAGGCCGAATGCGCCATACCACTCCATGTACTTCGGCGCGCGCTGGGCCACGCCGGTTTCGATGAAGTCGAAATCCAGCACCAGGTTCAGCGCGGCCACCACCACCACGAACAGGCTGAAGGCGATGCCCAGCCAGCTGGCGTCATGGATCATCGGCACGTTGATGTTGAAGAAGCCCAGCACGAACGAGGCCAGGTAGAGCAGGGCGATGCCACCGGTGGCGGCGACCACGCCCAGCTTGAAGTTCTCGGTGGCCTTGATCAGGCCGCTGCGGTAGGCGAACAGCAGGGCGAACAGGGTGCCGAAGGTCAGCAGCACCGCCTGGAACACGATGCCAGGGAACTTCATGTTGAACACGGCTGAGATGGCGCCCAGGAACAGGCCTTCCACCAGCGCGTACATCGGCGCGGTGACCGGCGACCATTCCTTCTTGAAGATGGTGATCAGCGCCAGCACCAGGCCGCCGATCGCGCCGCCCATGGCGTACAGCTTGGCGCTGGCCATCACCTGGCCGTAGTCGTTGATCGACTGGTTCCAGGCGAAGGCGGCGGTCAGCACGGTCAGCAGCAACAGGATGCCGGTCTTGTTGACGGTGCCGTTGAGGGTCATCGCCTGGTCGGGGTGGGTCACCACCGAGCCGCTGGCCAGGTCGAGGAAAGTCGACTCGGAAAGAGCCGGGTTGCCGCTGCGCATGCGAAATCTCCGTGCGAAAGAGGTGGTTACGGCCATCCGGCCGATTGCAGCGAGCATAGCCGATGGCTGCCTACGGCGGTGTGGCAGGGCCGCGCCGGCGGGCCCGCCGCGTTGACAGGCTGCGCTGCGCTTGTTCACAATGGCCAGCTCCCCGGGCCCTGCCCGAGGGGATTGAAACACCGGGGTATAGCGCAGTCTGGTAGCGCGCCTGCTTTGGGAGCAGGATGTCGGGGGTTCGAATCCCTCTACCCCGACCAATCCCATTACGTCGGATTGGACGCGGTTCCGGTTCGGGCGCCCGTAGCTCAACTGGATAGAGCACCGGCCTTCTAAGCCGGCGGTTACAGGTTCGATTCCTGTCGGGCGCGCCATTGCAGGGAAAGCTCCCTGACTTCCGGCGCATGGCCCCTTCGTCTCCACCCGTTACAGTCATGGCTCGGACAAGGTCGTCCGGGGCAGCGCGTTGTCCGCTTTTCCTGCCCCATCAAAGGAGTGAGACGCATGACGGAGCAGGCAGCCCAGGACAGGGACCTCGTTGCGGAAGTGCAGCGCCTGCGCGCCAGCCAGCGGCGGCTTTCGCTGTACTGCGGCGGTGTCACCCTGCTGGCGCTGGCCGGTCTGTTGATGGGCGCCAGTGCCCATCGCGATGCATCGTTCGATGTCATCGACGCGCAGCGCATCAACATCCGCGAGCCCGACGGCACCCTGCGCCTGGTTGTGTCCAACCGCACGCGTTTCCCGGGTGGCTTCATGAAGGGCGAGGAGATCACCGCACACAAGCGACCCATGGCCGGCATGCTGTTCCTGAATGACGAGGGCACCGAGAATGGTGGCCTGATCTTCAATGGCGCGCTGGGCAAGGATGGGCGCCCGGACAGCGGGATGAGCCTCACCTTTGATCGGTACCAGCAGGACCAGCAGCTGCAGTTGCTGGGACTGGATGGCCCCGATGGGAATATCGCAGGCTTGATGTTCAATGACGTGGCCGATGGCCTGAAGCGGCCGATCTTCTCGGCCGATGACGAGCGGCTGGCCAAGGCGGGCGAAGAGGCGATCACCCGTCGCGTGTTCCTCGGCAGGTCCGATGCGCGCAACGCGATGCTGCAGTTGCTGGACGCCAAGGGCAATCCGCGCCTGCAGTTGCAGGTCACGCCGAAGGGCGAGGCGACGCTGGCGTTCCTGGATGAAGCAGGCGAAACGACCCGGGTCATCTCGGCCAGCGATCCCTGAGTGGTGGGTGCTGTCGGATCCTGGCAGGCCCCTGCACATCAATGTGAAGAAGTGCTTGCAATTCCCGCGCGACTCCCGGAAAATGCCGGACTCGCTTCGGGGGACGGAACTTCTGCTTCCGCCCACTCAAGGCAACGCATCAGGCTCCAGCGCCAGAACATTGGCGATGAAGCAAACGTTTCAGTGGTGGCTGTAGCTCAGTTGGTTAGAGTACCGGATTGTGATTCCGGTGGTCGGGGGTTCGAATCCCCTCAGCCACCCCACTGTTTCAACCGCATCGGCAACGCCGACACGGTATTGCAATAAACAGAATGCACGCTACAATGTGCGTCTGAGTTTCACGGGCTGTTAGCTCAGTTGGTAGAGCAGTTGACTCTTAATCAATAGGTCCAAGGTTCGAATCCTTGACAGCCCACCAAGACGGAAGCCACCTGGTATGCCAGGTGGCTTTTTCCTTCAGCTAGTGCGGTACCCGGAGCAGCGCGGACGTCAACGATGTTGAACGAAGTGCTTGCACCCCCCAGGCGGATGGGGTCATAATTCGCGCCCCGATTTCGGGCTGTTAGCTCAGTTGGTAGAGCAGTTGACTCTTAATCAATAGGTCCAAGGTTCGAATCCTTGACAGCCCACCAGACGAAAGCCACTTGGTCCGCCAAGTGGCTTTTTTCTTGCCTGCGGTCCAGCGATCCGCCGCAGCTGCGCATCCACGCATGGCGTGGATCTACCATCGCCAAGTGGCTTTTTTCTTGCCTGCGATCGGGCGGTTCGCGTGGTCGGGACGCATCCACGCATGGCGTGGATCTACTGATCAATCGGCGCGTCATATCCACGCATGGCGTGGATCTACTGAAGCGATGCTTAAAACTGGGTTACATGCGTCATCAGTGTTTTCAATGCTGTGCGCTGCATCTCACCGGTCGCGCTTCGCATCACTCCCAATGGATGTTCCGCGCCAGAAGCGCATGCATGTGGAGTGAGTCTTGATGATTGCAATGAAGAGGAATGCAGGGCTGATCGTGTCCGGCGTGCTGCTGCTCGCATTGGTGGGCTGCAAGGCCGGTGAGTCGCCATCGACCACAGACGACCAAGCGCAGACCGTGCCGCGTGATGCCGACACGGCAAGCGTGGCAGCGCAGCCGGCCATGCCTTCGGAGAACGGTGGGACGACCGAGGCGGTCGAGATCACCCGCGCGGCCGATGGGTCGTCGGTGCAGCTGCGCAAGGTCGATGCGACCGATGCGCCAGCGGCGACCGAACCCGCGCAGCCGGCCGAACCCGCGCACTGAGCCTGCCGGGCCCGGCGTGGTTCAGGCCATCCGGGCCCTTGCGAACGACGTGCGAACGCTGCGCAGGCGTCGTCCGCTTTCGTAGGCCAGCAGTGGCAGCGCCCAGCTGAGCACCAGCAGGCTGGGCACCATCACCAGCGGCGACGCCAGCTGCATCAGTGCCGGTACCAGCAGGAACAGGCGGAACACGGCGGGTGACAGCGTCACCAGATAGCTGCGCAGCATCCAGCGCCGGTGCGCGTCGATGTCGCCACGGCGAATCGTGCGGTAGCCGCGCAAAGAGGTGATCAGCCAGGCAAGGCCGGTGGCGGCAAACGCGAGTTTCAGTGCCAGCCACCCTTGGGTCGTGACGAGCAGCCCGACCACGGCGGTGCTGCCAATCAGGATGCCCAGCAGGTAGGTGCGTCCCAGCCAGCGGTGCAGGGCGGGCCAGCGCCGGCGCAGCGCCGCCACGAACTGGCTGGCCCCGGCCAGCATGGCCAGGCTGCCACCGGCGACGTGCAGCCACAGCCAGCTGCGCCGGTCCCAGAACATGCCGTAGGCCTCCGGCGTCACCTGCACATAGCGCTGCGCGGTAACCCACAGGAAGTGGCCGGCCACGGCCAGGCCCGCCAGCCAGACGGCGGCCTTCCACCAGGCGTTCCAGGTGCGCGGGGAGGGCGGGGCGGTGCTGATGTGCTCCATCGGGACGTCCAGCCAGGGCGATCCGGCGAGTCTGCGCGAAACGCGCGGGAATTCGCATTCAGCTTTGTCATGCCTTTCGCTTTCCAGCCCCGCCTGCGACAATGAATCCCTGTGCCGGCCACGCGAAAGTGGCGGAATTGGTAGACGCCCTGGATTTAGGTTCCAGTGTCGCAAGGCGTGGGGGTTCGAGTCCCCCCTTTCGCACCAGTGCCGGCCTGTCTCCGCCCTGATCGGGCCGCCGACGGACCCTTGACCGCCACGCGCTGGCAGTGCAGGCCAAATTGGGCGAAACTAAAGGGCTGCGGCAAGCAGGCGCGTCCCAGACGTCGTGTCCTTACAACCGTTTCATTCCAATCATCGAGCCGGGGGCGTGGGCCACCGGTGGCAGGAGTCAACATGCAAGCTTCGATCGAAACCATCGGCAACCTGGAACGCCGCCTGAGCTTCTCGCTGCCGGAAGACCGTCTGCAGAGCCACATCAACGGCCGCCTGGGCGAAATCGCCCGTACCACCCGCATCAAGGGCTTCCGCCCGGGCAAGGTGCCGGCCAAGGTGATCGAGCAGCGCTTCGGCGCGCAGGTCCGTGGCGAGGCGCTGGACGGCCTGCTGCGCGAAACCTTCGATGCTGCCGTGCGTGAGCACGACCTGCGCATCGTTGGCAGCCCGCGCATCGACAAGGGCGAAGAGGGTGAATTCTCCTTCGTCGCCACCGTCGAAGTGGTGCCGGACTTCGGCGACATCGACGTCAGCAAGCTGACCGTGGTGCGCCACACCGCTGAAATCACCGACGCCGACATCGACCAGATGATCGAGAACCTGCAGAACCAGCGTCGTACCTGGGCCCCGGTCACCCGTGGCGCGCAGGACGGCGACCTGGTCGCGCTGGAAACCTGGTCGCAGGCCGGCGAAGAGCGCCTGCCGGCCGAAGGCACCGAGAAGGGTTCGATCGTGCTCGGCCAGGGCATGATGTTCGAAACCATCGAAAAGGGTCTGGTCGGCCTGGCCAAGGGTGAAGAAAAGACCCTGGACGTCGAGTTCCCGGCTGACTGGCGCGTGCCGGTGCTGGCTGGCAAGACCGTGCAGGTCACCGTCAAGGTCGTCGAGCTGTCCGAGCCGGTCGTGCCGGCCGTCGATGAAGCCTTCATCAAAAGCTTCGGCGTGAAGGGCGGCGACGTCGAGCAGTTCCGCAGCGACATCCGCGCCAACCTGGAGCGCGAGCTGAAGGGCGCCCTGATGAACCGCCTGCGCCGCGAAGTGGGCGAGCAGCTGATCGCCGCCTATTCGTCGGTGGAAATGCCGCCGCGCCTGGTCGAGAACGAAGCCCGCGCCATGCTGGGCCAGCAGGTCGAGCAGGCCCGCCGCAACGGCCAGAGCGTCGGTGAAATCCCGGCCGATGCCCACGAAGGCTTCAAGGACGCCGCCGCCAAGCGCGTGCTGGTCGGCCTGGTGGTGGGCGAAGTGGCCCGCACCAACGACCTGCGCCTGGAACCCAAGCGCCTGAATGAAACGATGCGTCTGATCGCTTCGACCTACGAAGAGCCGGAACAGGTCATTGAGATGTACCGCAACGACCCCCAGCTGATGTCTGGTCTGCAGAACCGTGTGATGGAAGAGCAGGTGATCGACTGGATCGCCGAGCGCGCCCAGCACACCGAAGAAAAGCTGTCGTTCCAGGACGCGATCCGCCAGTAATACGGGGCGGATCTCCCCATACCCCGCGCCTGCCCTGGCGCGGGGGTGTTTCCCCCCAAGACAGGTACCTCACGAAATGGACAACCGGACCAAAGCCCTGAACATGGTTCCCATGGTGGTCGAGCAGACCAGCCGCGGCGAGCGTGCCTACGACATCTATTCGCGCCTGTTGAAGGAGCGCCTGATCTTCCTCGTGGGCCCGATCGACGATCACATGGCCAACGTGGTGGTGGCGCAGCTGCTGTTCCTGGAAGCGGAAAACCCGGAAAAGGACATCAGCATCTACATCAACTCGCCGGGTGGCGTGGTCACCGCCGGCATGGCGATCTACGACACCATGCAGTACATCAAGCCGGACGTGAGCACCATCTGCGTCGGCCAGGCCGCCTCGATGGGCGCCCTGCTGCTGGCCTCGGGCGCTGCCGGCAAGCGTTATGCGCTGCCGAACTCGCGCGTGATGATCCACCAGCCGCTGGGCGGCTTCCAGGGCCAGGCCACGGACATCGACATCCATGCCCGTGAAATCCTGACCCTGCGTTCGCGCCTGAACGAAGTGCTGGCCAAGCACACCGGCCAGTCGCTGGAAACGATCGCCCGCGACACCGAGCGCGACAACTTCAAGAGCGCGGTCGACTCGGTGGCCTATGGCCTGGTCGACCAGGTGCTGGAGCGTCGTCCGGAAGAGTCGATCCAGGCCGGTTGATCGGCCTGCACGGGGCCATGGAGGCCCCGTTCCTGCAGGGTCGGACCGGGACTGGCGTCCCTCCGGCCCTGTGCTATTCTCGAATCGAACCCCCGTTCAGCGGGTGGGGTAACTGGGTAAGCGAAGCATGAGCGAAGACCGCCAAGGTCGTTCCACGGACACCGGCAAGATCCTCTACTGCTCTTTCTGTGGAAAGAGCCAGCATGAAGTGCGCAAGCTTATTGCGGGTCCGAGCGTGTTCATCTGCGATGAATGCGTGGAGCTGTGCAACGACATCATCCGTGAAGAACTCGAGGAAAAGGCGCAGTCGGCGCGCAGTTCGCTGCCCAAGCCGCGCGAGATCCTCGAGGTGCTCGACCAGTACGTGATTGGCCAGAACCGGGCCAAGCGCACCCTGGCCGTGGCCGTCTACAACCACTACAAGCGCATCGAGAGCCGGCAGAAGAACGATGAGGTCGAACTGGCCAAGTCGAACATCCTGCTGGTCGGCCCGACCGGTTCGGGCAAGACGCTGCTGGCCGAAACTCTGGCCCGCCTGCTCAACGTGCCGTTCACCATGGCCGACGCCACCACGCTGACCGAAGCCGGTTACGTGGGCGAGGACGTGGAGAACATCATCCAGAAGCTGCTGCAGAAGTGCGACTACGACGTCGAGAAGGCACAGCAGGGCATCGTCTACATCGATGAAATCGACAAGATCTCGCGCAAGAGCGAGAACCCGTCGATCACCCGCGATGTGTCCGGCGAAGGCGTCCAGCAGGCCCTGCTGAAGCTGATCGAAGGCACCGTGGCCAGCGTTCCGCCGCAGGGCGGCCGCAAGCACCCGCAGCAGGAATTCCTGCAGGTGGACACCAAGAACATCCTGTTCATCTGTGGCGGCGCGTTTGCCGGCCTGGACAAGGTGATCCAGCAGCGCTCCAACGACGCCGGCGGCATCGGCTTCGGCGCCAAGGTGAAGAGTGCCGAGCGCAAGGTGGAAGTGGGCAAGGTGCTGGCTGAAGTCGAGCCGGAAGACCTGATCAAGTTCGGCCTGATCCCCGAGTTCGTCGGCCGCCTGCCGGTGGTGGCGACCCTGGAGGAGCTGGACGAGCCGGCCCTGATCAAGATCCTGACCGAGCCGAAGAACGCCATCACCAAGCAGTTCAAGAAGCTGTTCGAGATGGAGAACGTCGAGCTGGAGTTCCGTCCGGACGCGCTGTCGGCCATTGCCCGGAAGGCGCTCAAGCGCAAGACCGGCGCCCGTGGCCTGCGCACCATCGTCGAATCGGTCCTGCTGGACACCATGTACGACCTTCCCTCGCAGGAAAACGTCAGCAAGGTGGTCGTGGATGAATCGGTGATCGAGCACAAGTCCGAGCCGTACCTGATCTACCAGACCCCGGCGGCCCCTGAACAGAAGGCCGCAGGCGCCGAGTGATCCTTTCAAGTTTTTGATTTGAAAGGATTTTCAACGAACGCCTTGCATCTGAAAGCCGATGGCCCCATAACGGGGCCATCGGCTTTTTTTGTCTCCGGAAGATGCCCTCCCGGAGACGGTTTTCCCCTTCCCTGGAGCCCCCATGGCCCGTTCCCCAAGTGAAACCCTCGACCTGCCGGTCCTGCCGCTGCGCGACGTAGTGGTGTTCCCGCACATGGTCATCCCGCTGTTCGTCGGCCGTGACAAGTCCATGCACGCGCTCGAACAGGCAATGGAGGCAGACAAGCGCATCCTGCTGCTGGCGCAGAAGTCGGCCGAGACCGACGACCCGCATGCGGCCGACCTCTACCAGGTCGGTACGCTGGCGCAGGTGCTGCAGCTGCTGAAGCTGCCCGATGGCACCATCAAGGTGCTGGTCGAAGGCCTGTCGCGCGTGCAGGTCACCCACGTCGACGAGCGTGATGGCTCGCTGCACGGCCAGGCCGTGGAAATCGACGCGGCCGATCCGCGCGAACCGCGCGAGATCGAGGCCATCGCCCGCTCGCTGATGTCGCTGTTCGAGCAGTACGTCAAGACCAACCGCAAGCTGCCGCCGGAGCTGCTGCAGACCCTGGCCGGCATCGACGAGCCGGCGCGCCTGGCCGACACCATCGCCGCGCACATCAGCGTTCGCCTGGCCGACAAGCAGCGCCTGCTGGAAACGCTGGCCGTGGGCGAGCGCCTGGAGATGCTGGTCGGCCTGGTCGACGGCGAGATCGACGTGCAGCAGATGGAAAAGCGCATCCGCGGCCGCGTGAAGTCGCAGATGGAAAAGAGCCAGCGCGAGTACTACCTCAACGAACAGATGAAGGCCATCCAGAAAGAACTGGGTGACCTCGACGACGCGCCGGGCGAGCTGGAAGAGCTGGCCCGCAAGATCGCCGAAGCCGGCATGCCCAAGCCGGTGGAAACCAAGGCGCGCAACGAGCTGAACAAGCTCAAGCAGATGTCGCCGATGTCGGCCGAAGCGGCCGTCGTGCGCAACTACCTGGAGTGGCTGCTGGGCGTGCCGTGGAAGAAGCGCACCAAGGTGCGCAAGGACCTGAAGGCCGCGCAGGACACCCTGGACGCCGACCACTACGGCCTGGACAAGGTCAAGGACCGCATCCTGGAATATCTGGCGGTGCAGTCGCGCGTGAAGCAGATGAAGGGCCCGATCCTGTGCCTGGTCGGTCCGCCGGGCGTGGGCAAGACCTCGCTGGGTCAGTCCATCGCCAAGGCCACCAACCGCAAGTTCGTGCGCATGTCGCTGGGCGGCGTGCGCGACGAGGCCGAGATCCGTGGCCACCGCCGTACCTACGTCGGTTCGATGCCGGGCCGCATCGTGCAGAACCTCAACAAGGTCGGCAGCAAGAACGCGCTGTTCGTGCTCGATGAGATCGACAAGATGTCGATGGACTTCCGTGGCGATCCGTCCTCGGCGCTGCTGGAAGTGCTCGACCCGGAGCAGAACAACGCGTTCAACGACCATTACCTGGAAGTGGACCTGGACCTGTCCGAAGTGATGTTCGTGGCGACCTCCAACTCGCTCAACATCCCGGGCCCGCTGCTGGACCGCATGGAAGTGATCCGCATCCCCGGCTACACCGAGGATGAGAAGCTCAACATCGCCACCCGTTACCTGTCGCCGAAGCAGATCAAGGCCAATGGCCTGAAGCCGGAAGAACTGGAAATCGGCAGCGATGCCATCCAGGACATCGTGCGTTACTACACGCGCGAATCCGGCGTGCGCAACCTGGAACGCGAGATCGCCAAGATCTGCCGCAAAGTGGTGAAGGAAATCGCGCTGGCCGGCCCGCAGCCGGTGAAGGCGAAGAAGGGCGCGAAGAAGTCCAAGGCCCTGGTCAGCGTCACCAGCAAGAACCTGGACAAGTACCTGGGCGTGCGTCGCTTCGATTTCGGCCGCGCCGAGGAAGCCAACGAAATCGGCCTGGTCACCGGCCTGGCCTGGACCGAAGTGGGCGGCGACCTGCTGCAGATCGAATCGACCCTGGTGCCGGGCAAGGGCCAGCTGATCCTGACCGGCCAGCTCGGCAACGTGATGAAGGAATCGGCATCGGCGGCGCTGTCGGTGGTGCGTTCGCGCGCCGTCGGTTTCGGCATCGATGCGGACTTCCTGCAGAAGCACGACGTGCACGTGCACGTGCCCGATGGCGCCACGCCGAAGGACGGCCCCAGTGCCGGCGCGGCGATGGTCACCTCGCTGGTGTCGATGCTGAGCAAGGTGCCGGTGCGTGCCGACGTGGCGATGACCGGTGAGATCACCCTGCGCGGTCGCGTCACCGCCATCGGTGGCCTGAAGGAAAAGCTGCTGGCGGCACTGCGTGGCGGTATCCGCACGGTCATCATTCCCGAGGAGAACCGCAAGGACCTGGCCGACATCCCGGCCAACGTCACCCGCGACCTGCAGATCGTGCCGGTGAAGTACATCGAGGAAGTGCTGGACCTGGCGCTGGAGCGTCCGCTGGCACCGAAGAAGGCGCGCAAGAGTGCGCAGCGCGTCACGGTGCGCAGCAAGGCCAAACCGAGTGGAAATGCGCGCGTCAAGCATTGACGCGCGCGGTCGAAATGCCTGAAACCCGCGTCGTTGCTGGCTTTCCACCTTGCGTGGGGGTAGGGGCGCTGGTATAAAAGCAGCACCCGCGAATGAGTGATCGCAGTCTGGCGATCGCTGAATTCGGCGAACAGTTTCCACATGGCGGCCGTGCGCGCATCGCGTGCGGTTGCTTCCCTGTCGAATAAGCGGAACCCACCGCCAAAGGAGTTGTACAGAATGAACAAGACCGAATTGATCGATGCCGTTGCTGAAGCCGCCGACCTGACCAAGGCCGAGTCCAGCCGCGCTGTCGATGCCGTCGTTGCTGCCGTCACCAAGGCGCTGAAGGACGGCGATGCGGTCACCCTGGTTGGCTTCGGTACCTTCCAGGTCCGCGACCGTGCTGCCCGCACCGGCCGCAACCCGAAGACCGGCGACACCATCAAGATCGCTGCTTCGAAGAATCCGTCGTTCAAGGCTGGTAAGGCCCTGAAGGATGCTGTAAACTAAGCGGCTCGCTGGGGTGCTTAGCTCAGCGGTAGAGCGTCTCCTTTACACGGAGAGGGTCGGGGGTTCGAAACCCTCAGCACCCACCACAGCACCGCAGTAAAAGTTCAAGTGTGGAGCGGTAGTTCAGCTGGTTAGAATGCTGGCCTGTCACGCCGGAGGTCGCGGGTTCGAGTCCCGTCCGCTCCGCCACTTTGACGCGAGGCCCCCGGGCGACTGGGGGCTTTGTTTTCTTCAAGGGTTCGCCCTGCGGGAAAACAGCAACACAACTGGAGCGGTAGTTCAGCTGGTTAGAATGCTGGCCTGTCACGCCGGAGGTCGCGGGTTCGAGTCCCGTCCGCTCCGCCAGTTTCAAAGGCTTCCGGGCAACCGGGCGCCTTGTTTCAACCGGCCTCGGCCGGGGGAGACAGAAAGGTTTGCAGCAAACGTGGAGCGGTAGTTCAGCTGGTTAGAATGCTGGCCTGTCACGCCGGAGGTCGCGGGTTCGAGTCCCGTCCGCTCCGCCAGCAGAGTTTGAAGTGTCAACGAAGATGCCCGTCGGTCCTGGACCTGCGGGCATTTTGCATTTTCGGGGTCGATCTACGCTGGGCGTGGCCCGGCGCTACCGTTCAAGCGATGCGACGCGGTCCAGCACCGATTCCACCGCCATATGCCGCTGCACGGACGCCTGCAGCGCGGCCAGCCCCGGAAACGCATCGGACTGCAGTGCGCGTGCGAACAGCGCCGGCAGCTGATCCAGATCGCGCAGCCACAGCCCTGCGCCTGCTGCCTGCAATCGTGCAGCGTGGTCGAACTGGTCGTAATCCAGTGGATGGACCAGCGACGGCACGCCAGCGCGCAGTGCGTGGTACATCACGCCGGCGCCACCGTGGTGCAGCACGCGGTCATAGCGATGCAGATGGCGCGCGTAATCGACGAATGGCAGCCGGTGCAGGTTCGGCAACGGCTGCAACACATCGCCCATTTCATGCTGGTGACCGTCGCTGACGTGGACCTGCCACTGCGGGTGCAACGCCGCCAGCGCCGCCGCCGCTTCGGCCAGGCGCGGCTTGATCCAGTCCTGGTGGGTGCCGGCGGTGACCAGCAGATGCCGTGCGCCATCCACGAACGGCGGCGCCGCGTGCGTGCTGGACGGGGTGTGCAGCATCGGCCCGATGAACTGCAGCGCCCGTGGCCAGGTGCGCGGGAATTCCAGCTCCGGCACGCCCAGGGCGAGGATGCATTCATCTGAATACACGCGTTCGCTGCCATCGGCGCGATAGATCGATGGCACGCCCAGCCGCTGCATCGCCGCGCGCTGCCAAGCGTGCACCCCGCGCTTGAACAGCCGTGTCAGCTGCCGGCCGCCGGCGTGCTGCAGTGCCTGCCAGCGCGTGTGGGCCGGGCCTTGGCCGCCCAGATACGGCGGCGGGCCGTCGGCGCAGTCCAGCACGCAGGGCGAGGGCAGGCTGGTCCACCAGCGGATGCCGAGCTCGGCCGCCAGCAGGCCTGCCGGCGGCAGGGTGAAATCGACGATGGCCAGATCCGGGCGTGCGTGCTGCCAGCGCTGCTGCAGCGCCTGCCGCATCTGTTCCATCAGCTGCAGCGCCTGGGTCAGCTGCGCGTGCAGGCGCAGTGGATTGGCCTTTACCGGCGTGGGCGGGTTGGCGATCTGCCACAGCGCCGCTTCCTGGTCTGCCGACAGCAGCACGCCACCGTTGAGTCCGCTGGCCGAGATCGCCGCCTGCGCACCGGGCGTGCTGAGCACGGTTACGTCGTGCTGTGGCTGCAGCTGGCGGGCGATGGCGAGAATCGGGTGCAGGTGGCCGCTGTAGGGCGGGGCGAGCAGTTCGATCTTCATGCGTGTTCCTGCTGCAGGCGCGCGGCCAGGTCGCGGGCGATGGCCAGCACGTCCGGCTGCTGCAGATAATCCATGTGGCCGCTGTCGACCCACTGCCGCGCGCCGCGCCAACCCAGTCGGGAGATCCAGTCCTGACGGCCCACCAGGATCTGCAGGTGCGCGACCGCAGGTGCGCGGCGTGCGACCGGCCCGTAGGCCAGCACGCTGCAGCGCTGCGCCAGGGCCGGCGGCAGGGTGAGGTTGGCCAGCAGCTCCAGCCCGCAGCTGCCCACCAGCAGCAGGGTGTGCGGTGCGGCGTGCAGCAGCTGGGCCAATGCCGGCGCATGCGCTGCGGCGAAACCGGGCCGGCGCGAGCGCAGGTAGTGGCGGCTGTTGTGCCAGCTGGCTGCCAGCACTGCGGCGGGCCGGTGATCGGGCGTGGCGGCGTCATAGGGGAAATTGCTGGGATGCAGCACCCGACCCGGTGCCAGCAGGGCATCGCCGAAGGCGCGCTGGAGCGGGCTCAGCGCACAGCGCGCCGGATCGCTCTGCCCGGTGAGGAAGGCCAGTTGCAGTTGCGGTGCGGCCGTGGGCATCGGCTCAGCCGCCCTTGAAATCATCATTGGCGCGTACCTGGTACAGCCGGGTGCGCCAGCGGATGCGCCGCACGCAGGCCGCATGCAGCAGGTGCAGCGGCTGTAGCAGTTCGGCCAGCAGCGAAGCCAGCGGACGATGTCGGGCGCGGCCGCCGGCGCGGCGTTGCAGGTGCACCAGCAGGCCTGCACGCAGCACCAGCACCAGTGCGGCAACGAGTGCTGGCAGCCCGATCGGCGGCAGCGCCGCCAGCACCAGCAGCGCCCACAGCAGCAGCGGCGGCAGACCATGCAGCACGCCGATCAACAGGCGCAGGCGCGGTGATTCATCGCGCAGCAGCAGCACCGCGAACAGCATCCAGCGGTGCATCTGCTGGCGGTAGCGTTGCAGCGTCGGCACGTGGGTCTGCACCTCCACCGGTGCGGTGGACTGGAACAGGCGCGCCCCCTGTCGGCGCAGCGCGCGGGCCAGGGCCAGATCGTCGGCCAGCATCCGCAGCAGCGGGCTGAACCCGCCCAGCTCACGCAGGCGTTCGCTGCGCAGCGCGTAGCACATGCCGTTGATCGACAGCGGTGGCAGCCACGGCAGCAGGCCGAGGTAGGTCAGCACCGCATTGTTGTTGACGAACTGCGCCATCAGGCGTGCGCCGCGTGCGCCGTCGTCGCGGTAGCAGGGCAGGGCGGTGACCAGGTCGGCGTCGGCCGCGCCCAGTTCGTCGACCAGCTGCGCCAGCGCCGCCGCCGACAGGCGCGCATCGTCGTCCAGCACCAGCAGCACCGGTTCGCGCACCTGCGGCAGCACCGCGTCCAGCTTGAAGGTCTTCGGGTTGGTCCCTTCCGGTGCGGCCGGATAAATCAGGCGGGTGATCTGGTGGACGGGGTGTGCCGCGCACAGTGCGTCCGCAGTGGCGCGTCCGATGGCATCGGCCTCGTCCAGCAGCCAATGGAAATGTGCGCCGGGCAGCGCCTGCAGGTTGTGCTGCAGCACCTGCGCCAGCAGCGGATCGCCGCCAAGAATGGGCTGCAGGATGGCCACGCCGCGGCCGTCATGGCCGGCGGGTGCCTGCGGCCGGGGCGGACGCTGGCCCAGGATGCGCAGCGCGCCGGCGGCTTTGAGGCCCATCAGCAGCAGGTACAGGACCGCCAGCAGCAGGCTGGCCAGGACGATCCCGTTCAGGCTCAGGCCGACCATTGCGCACGCTGCTCGCTGATGAAGCGTTCGATACCGTCCTCCAGCGAAACCTGTGGTGGCCCCAGGTCTGCCAGCATGCGCTGCGGATTGAAGGTTTTTGAATAGGCGAAGGCGGCCACGCCGAAGCGGGTGATCGGCGGTTCGCTGCGAAGGCGCAGGACGCGCCAAGCGGCTTCGATCACGCTGGCCGCGCGCAGGGCCAGCGCGGTCGGCACGCGGCGGCGTGGGGCTGGCAGCTGCAGGGCGGCCAGCAGACGCTGCAGCAGGGCGTGCAGGTCCACCGGGGCGGCATTGGTCAGGTTGTAGGCCGCGCCCAGCTGCGGGGCCTGGGCGGCGCGCAGCAGGTACTCCACCAGCGTGTCGATGTGGATCAGGTCGATCTTCGGCGGGCCACCGGGGCTGACCAGCAGCGGCACGCTGCCGCGGCGCGCGGCCGCCAGCAGGCGGGGCAGCAGCACGGTGTCACCGGGGCCGAACACCGCGCGCGGGCGCAGGATGCAGGACGGGCCGTCGTAGCGGGCCAGCAGGCGTTCGGCCTCGGCCTTGCTGCGCGCGTATTCATTCAGGAAAGCGGGACCGATCGGGCTGTCCTCGTCCAGATCATGCTGGTGCGCCTCGCGGTAGAACACCGCGGTGCTGGACACCAGCAGCAGGCGCGGATGGCCGGCGCGGCGGCAGAACTCGATTACCTGTGCGGTGGTGTCCACGTTCTGCTGGCGGAACTGCGCCGGGGTACCCCAGGGGGCGACGCGGGCGGCGGCATGCACCACCACGTCGGGCCGGAACGGCAGCTCGAACGGCTGCGACAGGTCGCGCGCGGCGTAGTTGGGCAGGGGCAGCGGGCGGCGGGCGACACCGAAGGCCTGCACGCCGGGCACGTCGGCAAGGCGGCGCAGCAGGGCACCCCCCACGAAGCCGGAGGCGCCGGTGACCAGGATGCGCATGGACGGGGTCCTCCTTGTGCCTGTGACGCGCCGCAGCCGGGGCATGCCGCCCATCTGACCGGCCAGTATGCGCCGGCTGCCGCGTCTGCGCCCAGCGCGGGCACGGCGCGGATGCCGTGCATGCGGCGCAGATCCTTGTCCCGCCTGCCTCCGCGCCGTTTTTGGTGCGGGCCGCGAAGCGGGTTACACTGCCGGGCTCGCCAATCAGGCCATGTGATTCCTCACCATGCTGCAGAAACTCCGCGACAAGACCTCAGGCTGGATCGTCACCGTGATCCTGGGGCTGCTGATGATTCCGTTCCTGTTCGTGATCGACAACAGCTACCTCGGTGGTGTCGGCGCACAGAACGTGGCCAAGGTTTCGGCACCGCCGACCTGGTGGCGCTCGGCGCCGTCGTGGTGGCCGGTGCGCATGCTGTGGCAGCACCACGAGATCAGCGCGCAGGATTTCCGCACCCGCTTCGAGCAGGAGCGCATGCGTGAGCGCCAGCAGCAGGGCGAGAACTTCGACCCGCGCGCGTTCGAGAGCACCGAGAACAAGCTGGCCGTGCTGGACCAGCTGATCGACGAGCAGGTCGTGCGCCTGGTGGGCGAACAGGCCGGCGTGGTCGTCGGCGACGGCGCCGTGCGCGACTACATCATGACCATCCCGGCCTTCCTCGGCAGCGATGGCAAGTTCAACGAGAACAACTACCGGCTGGCGCTGGGCGGTGGCAATCCGCCGCGTACCCCGTCGCAGTTCCAGGAAGAAGTGCGTGCCAGCCTGCAGCAGTCGGTGATCCCGGCCGGCCTGCAGAACTCCGGCTTCGTCACCCAGGCCGAGACCGAGCGCCTGCTGAAGCTGCTGGGTGAAACCCGTGACGTCGAGCTGGTCGCGCTGCCGGAAGTCCCGGCCGATACCGCGCCGGTCACCGACGCGCAGATCAAGCAGTGGTATGACAGCCACGGCAAGGATTTCCGCCAGGCCGAATCGGTCTCGCTGGAATACGTCGAGCTCAACGGTGCCAACCTGCCGGCGCCGGTGCCGGCCGATGAGGCCACCCTGCGCAAGCGCTATGAAGAAGAGAAGGCCAAGTTCGCGACCCCGGAACAGCGCCAGGCCTCGCACATCCTGATCACCGGCGACGGTGCCGAAGCCAAGGCCGCCAAGCTGTCCACCGAAGCCAAGGCGGCCGGTGCCGACTTCGCCGCGCTGGCCAAGGCCAACTCGGAAGACCCGGGTTCCAAGGACCAGGGCGGTGACCTGGGCTGGGTCGAGCGTGGCGCGATGGTGAAGCCGTTCGAGGACGCGCTGTTCGCCGCCAAGGCTGGTGACGTGATCGGTCCGGTCAAGACCGACTTCGGTTACCACATCATCAAGGTCGCGGCCGTGCGCGGTGGCGAAGGCAAGTCGTTCGAGGAAGTGCGTGACGTGCTGGCCGCCGAGCAGCTGAAGGCCGACGGCGAGCGTGGCTTCAACGATCTGGCCGGCCGTCTGGTCGATGCCATCAACAAGAGCCCGAGCGACCTCGTTGCTGCAGCCAAGTCGGTCGACCTGCCGGTGCAGACCCTGGGCCCGATCACCCGCGCCACCGCCAGCGGTATCGCCGCTGATCCGGCCGTGCTGCGCTCGGCGTTCTCCGACGTGATGGTGCAGGACGGTACCGCCAGCGATCCGATCGCCTTGGGCGGCAGCACCAACCACAGTGTCGTGATCCGCGTGGCCGCGCACACCCCGGAACAGGCACTGCCGCTGGACAAGGCCCGTGAGCAGGTCATCGCCGCGATCCGTGCCGACCGCCAGCGCCAGGCCAGCGACAAGGCGGCTGACGCCGTGCTGGCCAAGCTGAAGGGCGGTGCCAGCCTGCAGTCGCTGGTGGCCAGCGACAAGCTGCAGGTCAGCCCGATGCCGGGCCTGCCGCGCAGCCAGCCGGTGCCGACCCCGGAAATCAACCGCGCCATCTTCAGTGCGCCGGTGCCGGCCGAAGGCAAGCCGAGCTTCGGCAAGGTCGACGTCAACGGCCACGCGCTGGTGTTCGTGGTGAACAAGGTCACCCCGGGCAACATCAAGGAAGTGACGCCGGAACAGCAGAAGCAGCTGAAGGACCAGCTGAGCCAGATCGACGGCATGGCGGCAGCCAAGGCCTACATCGACGCGATGCGCAAGAAGTTCGTGGTGCAGACCACCGAAGCGAACCTGTAAGCCGCCAGGCGAGCAGGACGAAGAAGGCCCGGCAATGCCGGGCCTTTTTTGTTGGCGCGTCCGCTGTATGTAGAGTCGAGCCATGCTCGACTGCTTTTGTGGAGACGTGAAGAAGCAGTCGAGCATGGCTCGACTCTACAAAGGGCGGAAGAGCGGAAGAGCGGTCGAGCAAGCTCGACCTCTACGAACAGCGGGGGCAGCCGCCGGCTGCGGCTGTCAGTCTTCGATGCGCAGCACGGCGCCGGGCTTCAGCACGCTGCTGCCGCTCAGGCCGTTCAACGAGAGCAGGGCCTTCACCGGCATACCGTAGCGGCGGGCGATGGTCCAGGCCGATTCACCGTTGCGTACGGTGTGGCGGCGATTGCGCGGGCGGTCGGCCGCGCTGGCCACGGTCCTGGCGACCTGCGGGGCCGGCTGCAGGCTTGCGCTGGGGGCCACGGCGGTCGCTGCGGTCGCAACCGTGGCGACATCGTCAACCGGCACAGAGGCGGCGGCCACCGGGGCCAGCACGCGGGTGGTGCCTGACGGGCGGCTGCTGCCGGCCAGGGCCGGGTTCAGGCGGGCAATGCGGTTCGGGTCCAGCGCACGCTGCGCGGCCCACTGCTGCACGCTGGTGCCGGCCGGCAGGGTGTGGCCCTTCAGTACGGGCACGGTACGGTCCAGCGAGGCCATCACGCCGGGTTCGTCTTCGGCATCCTCCAGCACACAGGCCAGGGCATGCAGCTTCTCGACGTAGGCATGGGTGACCGGCGACAGGCCGGGCAGGGCGGCCGGCTTGGCGTTCTGGGCGTTCATCCCCGCCTTGCGCATCGACTGCAGCACGCGGTACTCGCCGGCGTTGTAGGCCATGGTGGCCAGGCGCCAGTCGCCGCCGAACATGCCGTGCAGGGTCTTCAGGTAACGCACCGCGGCCTGGGTGGAATCCACGGCCGACAGGCGGCCGTCGTAGCCGTTGGCCATCGGCACGCGGTGGTTGCGCGCGGTGGTGGCGATGAACTGCCACAGGCCGGTCGGGCCGCTGCCGTTGCGGGCGTTGGGGCGGTAGCCGCTCTCCACGAACGGGATGAGCGCGAATTCGGTGGGCAGGCTGGCCTTGCGCAGTTCTTCGACCACGTAGCCGAACAGCACCAGCGCATCGTCATCCTGGTTAGCCAGGCGCGAGGGGGCGTGGGCGAACTGCTTCTGCCAGCGCGGGCTGGTGGCCTCGGCGTCGCAGGTCGGTTCAGCCAGGCCCTCGCGGAAGCTGGCGAAGATCTCCTGGCCGTTGCGGACCGAGGCGGCCGGCAACAGGGACGGGTCCATCGGCACGGCCGACGCGGCGGTCAGGTTCTGGCTGATGCCGGCGCCCAGCGACTGCGCGCCCGCGTTTCCGGCCAGCCCCAGGACAAGGCCCAGGGCCAGCGGCAGACTTCGGCGCATCATGCGCGGAAGCCGTCTTTCCAGTGCCGGAGACCGGCCATGACATCGACGTCGTCAACGACATCGCGCCCCAGGTGCGCCGACACCGCCGCGCGGATCGGCGCGGTGTGCACACGTAGGAACGGATTGCAGTCCAGTTCGTTGGCCAGGGTTACCGGCAGGGTGGAACGGTCATCGCGGCGCATGGCCAAAGCCTCCTCTTGGCGCTGCCACAGCGCAGCGTTGGCGGGGTCGACATGCCGCGCGAAGACGGCATTTGACACGGTGTACTCATGGGCGCAACAAAGCAGCAGTTGCACGGGCAAGGTACCCAGCTTGCGCATCGACGCCAGCAGCTGGGACGGCGTACCTTCGAACAGGCGTCCACAGCCCAGGCTGAACAACGAATCTCCGCTGAAAAGATGTTCAGCGGTGTGAAACGCGATGTGGCTGCGGGTATGCCCGGGCACGGATAGTACGTGGAACATCCGGCCTAGTGCCTGAACGCGTTCACCTTCGCCCACCCGCTCGGTGGCCGTCGGGATCCGCTCTTCGACCGGAGCGATGACCCGTGCGCTGGGAAAACGCGCCTGCAGCGCGGGTACGCCGCCGATGTGGTCGTCGTGGTGGTGGGTCAGCAGGATGGTGTCCACGCGCAGGCCTTGGTCGGCCAGGGCCAGCACGGGCGCGGCATCGCCGGGGTCGACGACCACGGCGGCGCCATCGTCGGCGATCAGCATCCAGATGTAGTTGTCCGCAAATGCGGTCAGGGCAGTCAGTCGCATAGAATTGGACCATGCCCCTGCTGCAGAGCCACCGTCAAGCGAGCCTGGTGCCGTGGTTCGACAGCGAGCCGGCGGCAGCCCTGCGCCTGCTTGAGCGCCAGCTGCTGCTGCCACGGCTGGCCGGCCTGCCGTCCCAGCCCTGGCTGTGGATCGCACCCACGGCCTCCTGGCTGGAGGATGCGCAGCTGGGCGGCCGCGGCCTGCGCCTGTACCGCGAGGGCGCCGGCTATGCCGGTGATACCCGCTGCGCGCTGCCGCTGCCGCTGGCCAATGAAAGCGTCAACGCCATCGTGCTGCAGCATGTCACCGCCGCCGATGCCGACTACCTGCTGGATGAGTGCTCGCGCGTGCTGATGCCCGGCGGCCAGTTGTGGCTGAGCAGCCTCAACCCGTTCAGCCCCTTCCGTACCCGCTGGCGCCAGCATGGGCTGGTGGTGCGCACGCCGCAGCGGCTGCGCCTGCTGCTGGCCCGCCATGGCCTGGAATGCGATGACACCCGCTACCTGGGGCCGCTGTGGCAGGGCGCCGGCAGCCGCCGTCGGGCGGGCTGGGCGCCGCTGCGCGCGGCCTGCCTGTTCCATGCCGAAAAACGTACGCTGGCCCTGCCCGGGCCGACCCCGCTGCCGGTGCGCTGGCACGGCACCGTTGCTACCTGATCTGGAGTTGTATTGAAAACCATCGAAATCCACACCGACGGTTCCTGCCTCGGCAATCCCGGCCCGGGTGGCTGGGCCGCACTGCTGCGCTACAAGGGCCACGAGCGCGAACTGAGTGGCGGCGAAGCGCACACCACCAACAACCGGATGGAGCTGATGGCGGCCATTTCCGCGCTGGAAAGCCTCACCGAAGCCTGCGAGATCGTGCTCTATACCGATTCGCAGTATGTGCGGCAGGGCCTGACCCAGTGGATGGCGGGGTGGATCCGCAAGAACTGGAAGACCGCCGGCGGCGACCCGGTGAAGAACCGCGAGCTGTGGGAGCGCCTGCATGCGGCCACGCTGCGGCACCAGATCGACTGGCGCTGGGTGAAGGGCCACTCCGGTGACCCCGACAACGAGCGGGTCGACACCCTGGCGCGCAATGCCGCGATCCAGATCCGCGACGGCAGCCCGGTAAACTGAGCCCATGCGTCAGATCATCCTCGATACCGAAACCACCGGCCTGGAATGGAAGAAGGGCAACCGCATCGTTGAAATCGGCTGCGTGGAGCTGTTCAAGCGCCGCCCGACCAACAACAACTACCACCAGTACATCAGGCCCGACGTCGACTTCGAGCAGGGTGCGCAGGAAGTCACCGGCCTGAGCCTGGACTTCCTCGCCGACAAGCCGGAGTTCGCGCAGATTGCCGAGGAGTTCCTGGCGTTCATCGATGGCGCCGAGCTGATCATCCACAACGCGGCATTCGATCTGGGCTTCCTCGATTACGAGCTGTCCCTGCTGGGGCCGCAGTACGGCAAGATCACCGACCGCTGCACGGTGATCGATACCCTGGCGATGGCGCGCGAGCGCTTCCCCGGCCAGCGCAATTCGCTGGATGCCCTGTGCCGGCGCCTGGGCGTGGACAACTCGCACCGTGCGCTGCACGGCGGCCTGCTCGATGCGCAGATCCTGGGCGATGTCTACATCGCGCTGACCTCGGGGCAGGAAGAGATCGGCTTCGGCCTGGAAGACGACAGCGGGGCCGATGGCGCCGCGCTGCTGGCCTTCGACACCAGCAAGCTGCTGCCGCGCCCGCGCGTGGTGGCCACGTCCTCGGAGCTGGAAGCGCACACCGCGCGGCTGGAGCGCCTGCGCAAGAAGGCCGGCCACGCCTTGTGGGATGGCCCGAAGGTGGAAGAGGTCGCGAGCGCGTAAGCGCGGTTGGGGCGATGCCGGCCAGCGGCCGGCACTACCGTCTCCCATCCACGCATGGCGTGGATCTACGGGTTAATGGCAGCGCACCAGGATCACGGTGATGTTGTCCGACCCACCGCCATCCAAGGCCGAGGCGACCAGGCTGTCCACGCATTCCTGGGCGCTGGCGTCGTCGTAGGCGAGGGTGCGGGCGATGTCGCGGTCGTCGACTTCCTCGGTCAGGCCGTCGCTGCACAGCAGCAGCTGCATGCCCGGGCGCAGTTCACCGCTGGTGGTGGCCACGTTCAGATGGTTCGGGTCGGTCACGCCCAGCGCCTGGGTGACCACGTTGCGGTGCGGGTGGGCACGCGCCTGTTCGGCGGTCAGGTTGCCCTGCGCGACCAGTTCCTGCACCACGCTGTGGTCCTGGCTGAGCTGGGCCAGCTGGCCGTCGCGCCACATGTAGGCGCGGCTGTCGCCGACCCAGGCCACTTCATAGCGGTTGCCCTGCACGCGTGCGGCGACCACGGTGGTGCCCATCGGCAGGGTGTCGTTGCGCCGCCGCGAGGCACGGATGATCTCCTCGTCGGCGGTGCGGATGGCGTGGGCCAGCGGGGCGCCACGGCGGATCTCGCGGACGATGGTCTCGCGTGCCAGGGCACTGGCCACCTCGCCGCAGGCGTGCCCGCCCATGCCGTCGGCCACCAGCCACAGGGCCAGCTCGCTGTCACCGTAGTAGGTGTCCTCGTTGAGCTCGCGGCGCAGGCCAGGGTGGGTGAGGTGTCCGAATTCGATCATGGTGGTTGCTGGGCGGGGTAATGCCGGGGAGAACGGCATCATCACGGCCAAGCGGACATCCGGCAAGGCGTTCAGTCAGAAATATTTCACATGATGGGCCGCAATGGCTTGTGGTCTGCCGCGCTTCCTCGTATGATGCGCGTCCCCGGTTCGCCGGGGAACACCTGGAGAGGTGGCAGAGCGGTTGAATGTACCTGACTCGAAATCAGGCAGGCGTTTATAGCGCCTCGGGGGTTCGAATCCCCCCCTCTCCGCCAGATTAAAAAAGAAGGGCTGCCGAAAGGCAGGCCTTCTTCTTTAATCTGGCGCGGGACCGCCGTCCGGCAGATCAGTAGATCCCACGCCATGCGTGGATGCCTCTGCGCGCTGCGTGCTGCGGGTTACCATGTGCCATTACCTGCTGGAGCGCTGCCATGACCGCTGAAATCCTTGTGCCTGTTTCTTTCGGCGAGCTGCTGGACAAGATCTCGATCCTGCAGATCAAGTCCGAGCGCATCAGCGATGAAGGCAAGCTGGCCAACGTGCGCCGCGAGCTGTCCGCGCTGGAGACCACCTGGATGGGCCATCCGGCGGCGGTGAAGGACATCGCCAAGCTGCGTGCCGAACTGAAGGCGGTCAACGAGCAGCTGTGGGACATCGAGGACGAGGTCCGCCTGAAGGAGAAGGCGCAGGCCTTCGACCAGGCCTTCGTCGACCTGGCCCGCAGCGTCTACCTGCGCAACGACGAGCGCGCGCGCATCAAGAAGGCGATCAACCTGGCGCTGGGCTCGGCGTACGTGGAAGAGAAGTCGTACAAATAACCCCACGCCCTGCGTGGAGGGTGCGGGCCACATGCGGCCCGCACCGGTCGCTCAGCCGAGGTGATCGGCGACGTAGCGCTCGAAGGCGGCGATGCCGTCCTCGACGGTGATCAGTTCCATCACATCATCGAACTCGATCTTGGTGCCCCACTTGAGGTCGGCCGCCTGCTTGCCCAGGTACTTGCGCGCGGCATCGTCGTAGCGGTCCACGCAGTAGCGCCGGTCGGAGTATGGGCCGCTGCGGTGCGGGTTGCTGGCCGCATGCAGGCCCAGCACCTTGGTGCCCATCGCATTGGCGATGTGCATCGGGCCCGAATCCGGAGTCATCACCAGGTTGGCGCGGGCCAGCAGGGCCGGCAGCTGCTTCAGCGTGTCCCGGCCCACCAGGTCCAGTGCCGGCGTCGCCAGCTGGGTGAGGATGGCATCGGCCATGCTGCGCTCCAGCTCGCTGCGGCCACCGCACAGCACCACCTGCCAGCCACGCGCGCTGGCATGGTTGGCCACCGCTGCATAGCGGTCGGCGTACCAGTTGCGCATGACGTGGCTGGAGCACGGCGAGATCATCAGCACCGGGCGGCCATCATCGGGCCACTGCGCAGCGGCCCACTCGTAGGCCGACGGCGGCACTGCCAGGTCCCAGCTCACTTCGGTCTGGCGCAGGCCCAGCGGCTCGCAGAAGCTGCCGATGGCATCGAGCACGTGGATGCCCGGCCGATCGGGGATGCGTTCGTTGATGAACAACCCATGCAGGTCCTTGGAGCGGCTGCGGTCGTAGCCGATGCGGCGTTCGGCCGGAATGAAGGCCGACAGCAGGTTCGCGCGGAACGCCACCTGCATCTGCAGAAGCGCATCGAAGCGCCCCGGCGGCAGCTGCTTGCGCAGTTCCTTGACGCCGGCCATGCCGGTCTTCTTGTCGTACGCATGGAAGACCACGCCAGGCAGGCCATCAAGCAGCTTGTGGCCGACCTTGTCGATGATCCAGTGGATCGGCGTGTCCGGGCGCGCGGCCTGCAGGGTGCGCACCAGGGGCACAACGTGGGTGACATCCCCCAGGGCAGACAGGCGCAGGAGGCACAAGGATGAGGACGCTGATGCCATGTGTTGTTAGACTCAATGGAATGGTCGTATTTGACGCCAATGAAGCGCTGACGCCATGCCGCGAGGGTCGCGGCATCGGGGCCATTCTGTTCGACCGCGAGCGGCTGCGGCAAGCCGAGGTCGGCCTGTTCTCGCCCCAGCACTGGGGCAGTAGGGCCCGGCCGGTGGCGGAAGGCGGGCGCGGCAGTGCCTGGTTTGTCGATGCGTCCTTCGGCCCCGGCGTGCTGCGGCACTACCTGCGCGGTGGCCTGGCAGCCAAGCTCAGCCGGGACCAGTACATCTGGCGCGGCGCGGATCGCACCCGCAGTTTCGCCGAATTCCGGCTGATGCGTGCCTTGCGCGCGCAGAAGCTGCCGGTGCCCCGGCCGATCGCCGCGTTCTACATGCGTGAAGACATGCGCTACCGCGCGGCCATCCTGATGGAGCGCATCGAGGGCGTACGTTCGCTGGCCGACCGCGCGCTGGTGGCCGGCCGTGGCGCGCCGTGGGAAGAGGCGGGCCGACTGATCGCGCGCTTCCATCGTGCCGGCCTGGACCACGCTGACCTCAACGCCCACAACATCCTGTTCGATGGCAACGGCCATGGCTGGCTGATCGACTTCGACCGCGGGGTGATCCGCATCCCGGCCACCGCCTGGCGCGAGCGCAACCTCAAGCGCCTGCTGCGCTCGCTGGTCAAGCTGCGCGGCGAGCGCAGCGTGGAAGACGTGCAGAAGGATTACGCGCGCCTGCGTCGCGCCTACGACATGGCCTGGAACCGGGGCACCTGATGGACTGGTCATTGCGTTTCCTCGGCGTCGGCAATGCGTCGGCGGTCGAGCTGGGCTCGCCCATGTCGGTGATCGAGCGCGATGGCCGGCCGTGGCTGACCATCGATTGCGGCGGCGAAGGGCTGACCGCGTTCAAGGCGCACTACGGGCACCTGCCGCAGGCGGTGTTCGTCACCCACGTGCACCTGGACCATGTCGCCGGCTTCGAGCGGCTGTTCGTGGACACCTTCTTCAACACGCACCGGCGCGGCAAGGTGCGCCTGTACGTGCCGGCCACCGTGGTGCCGCTGCTGCACAAGCGCGTGGCCGATTACCCCAACGTGCTGGCCGAGGGCGGCGCGAACTTCTGGGATGCGTTCCAGCTGATCGTGGTGGGCGATGCGTTCTGGCACGAGGGTGTGCGGCTGGAAGTGTTCCCGGCGCGCCACCACTGGCCGGAGACGGCCTACGGGCTGCGCCTGCAGGGCGCGCTGACCTGGAGCGGCGATACGCGGCCGATCCCGGAGATGCTGGCACGCTTCGCCAATGACAACGAGCTGATCGCCCACGACTGCGGCCTGCATGGCAACCCGTCGCACACCGGCGTGGATGACCTGGAGCGCGAGTACAGCGCCGAGCTGCAGTCGCGGATGATGCTGTACCACTACGCCAGTGCGGCTGATGGCCAGGCACTGGCCGCGCGTGGGCACCGCGTCGCGCAGCCGGGGCAGTGCGTGGCGCTGGCGGCGCCGACCGCACCACATGTGCTGGCGCAGGATCCGCCGTGAACACCACTGGCCAGCCTGCTGATGCGGCGCTGGCGGCCGAACTGGAACATCTGGAACGCGCGCTGCACACCCCGCAGGTGCGCGGCGATCGTGCGCGTCGAAGGTAGCGCGTCGGTAGCGCCGGGCCATGCCCGGCGAAGGGCGCCAACCAAGGTTGGCAGCTACCAGGGCGCGAGACGAAGAGCGCCAACCAAGGTTGGCAGCTACCAGAGCGGGGCACGGCCCAAAAAGGCGGTGGCCCCGCCGGCTGACCTCGGCGCCCGCGTCGATCGATACCGTTGCTGCCTTCCGGCCCTGGCGGGATTTTCGACCTAGCGTCGCGAGGGGCCGACGGGGCCACCATAGAGACGTTGGCCGCCCAAGGGCGGCCGGTTCACGGATCAGGGGAAGCAGCGCGTCGCGCGCCGGAGACCACAGCCGGACTGCACATCGGCTGGCCGATGGCAGGCGCGCATTCTAGCGCAGGCGTGGGCTTCGACGCCAGCTTCATGCGATGAATCGGCTGTAAGCCGTACACAGGCAGTACGGCTGGCGGGTCCCCTCGTTGCTAGAATGCGGCCGCAGGAGGAACGACCTCCCCCGCATCGGGAATCAATGACCAGGACGGCCTGGCCCTACCAAGAGGAGGGCCGTCATGGCCTGGATCTATCTATTGTTCGCCGGCCTGCTGGAAATTGTCTGGGCCGTGTCCATGAAGCAGTCCGAAGGCTTCAGCAGGCTCACCCCCACCGTGGTCACCATCCTTGGCATGATCGCCAGCTTCTGGCTGCTGGCCGTGGCCATGCGCACGCTGCCGCTGGGTACCGCCTACACGATCTGGACCGGCATCGGCGCCGTGGGTGCCTTCGTGGTCGGCATCGTGTTCCTCGGCGAGCAGGTCAGTGCGATGCGCATCGGCGCGGCCGTGCTGATCGTCTGTGGCCTGGTGCTGATGAAGCTCTCCAGCAGTTGAGGCTGCGCGATCAGGCGGAAATGCCTGCCAGCGCCGCGTACATCACCACCACGTTGACCAGGAAGAAGTAGACGCCGCCGATGAGGGTGTAGCGCAGCACGGTCAGCAGCTTGTTGCCGCCGTACACGCGCTGCTGCATCCACAGCAGGTAGACCGGCACCGCCAGCCACAGCAGTGCGGTGATCCACAGGCCGAGCGTGGCGACCAGCGGCGAGGCGAGTGCATTGCTGATGCTGGCGACCAGGAGGGTCGCCAGCACCACCATCATCAGCCAGCAGTGGCTGTACAGCGCCACCACCAGATGTTCCAGGTAGCCCATCGATCGCGGGATGTAGGCAATGCGCAGGACCAGCGCGAACACCGGCATCAGGAAGAACAGCGCGCCGGGCAGTGCCGTCAGGATCGCCTGCATGTACAGATCGGTCTTGCCGCCCATGCGCTGGATGTTGGCGTTGCCGTTCTTCAGGCGCCGGTTGAGCCAGTTGTTGGCAAACTGCGGCAGGCCGGCGAGGACGATGGGATTGGTGTCCGCATCCCAGGGCTTGCCGTTGATGCTGTAGTTGAAGAACGTGCCGTGATTGTCGTCGGACGGTGGCGCGGGGGTGTCGGTGGGCGCGCCGAGCTCGGCCCTGCGCTGCGCGGCGGCGGCATTGACGGCAGCCCGGGCAATGGCGAAACCGGGGTTGCCGGTATTCGTGGTGCTGGCCTGTTGGTCGATCAGTGCCATCTGCTGCGCGCGGACTGCTTCGACCTGTTCGGCGGTGGTGGCCTTGCCGAACAGCGAGTCGCCGCTGGCGCCCACGCTGAAGTCGTCGACGTGGACGAACATCTTGCCGATGAAGAAGGTGAACAGAGTGAGGATGACAAACAGCCGCAGCGGCTGCACGTAACCCACCCGGCGGCCCTTGAGATAGTTCAGTGCAATGCGGCCGGGCACCCACAGGTCGCGCAACGTGCGGAAGATGCGCCCGTCCAGGTGCCAGAACGATTCGAAAACTTCCTCGATGGCGTGGCCGACATGCTTGAGCGGGTTGTGCGCGGACTGCCCGCAGTGATGGCAGTAGTGGCCCTGCAGGGCGGTGTCGCAGTTCTCGCAGGTGCCGTGTGCCGATGGATCGGCGTCGGGCAGGGCGGCGTGCACGCGGTCGATCGAGCTCATCGGGGCAAAAGGCCGTGCGTAGGGTGAGGGCGCCTACGATAGCGATTTTTCAGGTTTCGTTCAGCTTTTGGGGCAGGGGCGTTTTTGGGGCGCGGGCGTGGCATGCCATCCACGCATGGCGTGGATCTACTGCAGGCGTACTTCCATGTGCACGGCGTGGATTCCTGGGCCGGGACCGTCCGTTACCCGTTGGGTGACGCGGAAGCCCAGCCCGGCGTAAAAGCCCTCGGTGTGCTGGCTGGTGCTCAACGCAATGCGCTCCACGCGGGGGTCGGTGGCGGCCTGCTGCAGGCGCACCCGTGCAAGATGGCGGCCAAGTCCTTGTCCGTGCCGGGATTTCTCCACCATCCCCCAGCAGAACCCGGCGGTCCCGTTCGTGGGAGGAGACAGCCCTCCGCAGGCGACGACGCTGCCGTCGAGTTCGATGACCTGGTAGGCGTGCTCTTCCGCCAGCCCGCGCAGGAACGATTCGAAGTCCGGGCGTTCCTCCGGGGCGAAATAGGTCGGCAGATTGCTGTCAAAGATCGCCAGGCAGGCGGCCAGATCGTTGCGGTGGTAGGGCCGGGTCCTCATGGGGTGACCATAGCGCATGGGGCCGGCAGGGGAGGGGGCTCGGGCGGCACGCCATCCACGCATGGCGTGGATCTACTGAACTTTCCGGGGAGAGGCAGGCAAAGGGAGGGGCCCATGCGTTGCTGCGCCAGATAAATAAAAAAGGCCACCCGAAGGGCGGCCTTTTTTATTTGTCTGACCCGTCCTGAATTGGGTTGACACCTTTTCCCTCCGGAAAAGGAATGTTCAATGAAATCAACAATCAGGCGCAGCCAGCGGGATTACTCGCTGGCCTTCAAGTTGTCGGTGGTCGACCAGGTCGAGCGCGGGGAACTGACCTACAAAAAAGCCCAGGAGCGTTACGGGATCCAGGGACGCAGCACGGTCCTTTCCTGGCTTCGCCGGCATGGTCGGCAAGATTGGTCAGCTGGGGCATCATTGCCTCCCATGAGCACTGTCCCCAAAGCCGGAGCGGCCAAGCCGCTTACGCCGGAACAACAGATCAAGGCCCTGCAGGTCCAGTTGCGGGAGGCAAACGAGAAGGCGCAGCTCTTCGAGGCCATCGTGGACGTTCTCAAAGAGGATTACGGGGTGAAAATCGTAAAAAAGCCTTCCGGCAAGTCCTCACGCAAAGGCGCCTCAAAGGCGTAAGCGTGGCCAGGGCTTGCCGCCACTTCGGCATCAGTCGGCAGGCGTTCTATCAGGCTGGACACCGTCAGCAGCAGCGAGACGCTGCCGATGCCACGGCACTGGCGCTTGTGAACGACTGCCGCGCGCGCCAGCCTCGAGTAGGTACGCGCAAACTGCACCATCTGATTGAGCCAAAACTGCAGGCGGCGGGGATCGATCTCGGGCGTGACCGGCTATTTGACGTGCTGCGAGAGGCACGCCTGCTGGTGCCGCAACGTCGCGCGTATCACAAGACCACCGATAGCCATCATCGCTTCCGCAAACATCCCAACCTGCTCAAACCCGGGGAAAATTGCGTAGTTCCCAGTGGTTGCGAACAGGTGTGGGTGGCTGACATCACCTATCTGCCCACCGATGGAAAATTCGTTTACCTGAGCCTGGTTACCGATGCCTGGTCACGCAAGATCGTGGGCTGGAGCGTGAATGAGACGCTGAGACCGAACATACCGCGCAAGCACTGGAAATGGCCCTGAGAGGCCGAAAAACGAGGCAGCGGCTGATCCATCATTCGGATCGGGGCATCCAATACTGCTCGGATAGCTACCAGCATCTCCATGCAAAGCATGGCCTGACCTGCTCGATGACCGACGGCTACGACTGCTACCAGAACGCGTTAGCCGAACGCATCAACGGCATCCTGAAATGTGAGTTTCTGCTTCATCGCCCACGGGACCTGGGTCAGGCGCGGCAGATGGTGGCTGAGGCAGTGGAGATCTACAACGCCGAGCGCCCCCACCTGTCCCTTAAAATGCAGACGCCCGATGCGATGCATCGGGCGTCCTTGGCCGCCTGACGGCGGCCGGATCATCCACACCATAGGTGTCAACCTATGGCAGGACGAGTCAGTTCTCAAAGACGATGTTGATCTTGTCAGCTGACATGAACTACTGGGCTGCCCTTGGCGCTTTTTGCACAGGCGCGGCACTGGTGTTGTCCGCTATGTTTGAAGACTAGAACAGCAGCGCTTGAGGCCTCTGCCGGGTCTGGAACCTCGAGCATCAGACAGCTTCCTATCCAAACGCGTCCATGGAAGAGACTGCATGTTTATCTACGTCGATGAATCCGGCACGTTCGTTCATGCATCGCACTGCGACAGCTGGTGCGTCGTTGCGGGGTATGTTGTCCCAGAGGTGGCTAGAAAGCGGGTTGAGCATTCGCTAGGCCTACTCAAAAGACATTTGGGGCGCGGCTTCCAGGACGAGGTCAAGCTGAAAGACCTGTCGGAGGCGATCCTGGCGCGCTTTCTAGGCGACCTTGGCAAGCTTGAGGGCACGCTCTTCATCTCCGCGATTGACCTGGGCCATCAGGATCCCGAAGCGGTCGTGGCCCATCAGAAGAAGCAGGTCGCGAGCGTCAGGGCCAACCGTCCAAAGATGCTCTACGAAGAAGGGCGCGCTTCTATCGATGACCTGTCGGGCAGGCTTGAGCGCCTGTCTCCACAGCTCTACATTCAGATGGTGGCGCAAATAGACCTGCTGGATCAGGTCTTTCGGATGACTACGCTCTACTATGCCCAGCGCATTCCTGGCACGCTGAGTAGCTTTAAATGGCGCATGGACGAGAAGAACTCAGCGCGCCCCCTGTTTGAGCAGACGCTCACCCATATGGCACCGGGCCTCATACAAGCCAAGTCTTTGCGAGACCCCGGGATCTTTGTCGAGGGCTTCGATTACTCTCATTTTGAGAAGCACTTCAGGAGTGCCCCCGAAGACACCCCGGCCTACCTCCAAGAGGCGGCCGGCCACGCCATCAACTCAGCGGTGAACTTGGGAGCTGTGATGCGGGATTCGAAGTTCGTCCGCTCGCATGACGTTCCTGGCGTCCAAGTCGCCGACCTATTGGCGTCTGCATGGCGTAGGGTCCTGAGAGGGGAGTTCGAGGACAACGACGGCATCGCGCGTCTTCTTGGGCGTCTGACAGTTCAGCGGCAGTCGCCGAATCCGTCCATCCATCTCATGTCATTGGGAGAAGAGCGGTTGGCGGAGGGGCCGGTCTATCGTGCAACTTTGATTGCTAAAAATAGCGCAAGGCCCATGCTGCGCAGACGTTAAGACAGCCGCACGTCAGTAGGAAACAGTCGTCTGCCCCATCGGATAGCGACATGAACAAGCAGAACCAGCACTGGGACCTCGACAAGTGGCCCGATCACTGCGGCAAACGCTACCGGGGAAGCGAGTCCAAATGCTGCGATGGCAACCGCAATGGCTAGTTCGAAGTTGTTTCCCGCTGCGGTAAACGCAATGGACGTTGTTCGTGGGTAGTCCTTGGCAATGAACCTCCCCATCCAGAAGCTCAACGCGAACTGGACCAGGAAATAGAGAGTCAGCGGAATGGCGATGCGAACCGCATCCAATGGAATGCGCAGGACATCTCCCCCCTTCAAGCTGAACATGGCCGCGATCGTGAACAGGAGCGCGCCCAGCGTGATGGGGCTGATCGCAGGCAAGAACCTGGTCTCATACCAATCCAAGCCCTTCCTCGCCTTTAGCCAACGACTTGTGAGAAATCCTGCAAAGAACGGAATGCCTAAATAGATGAGCACGGCCTCTGCGATGGTCCAGAAGCTCACATCGATGACGCTGCCTTGAAGCCCAAAGATCGGCGGCAACCAAGTCAGGAAAAACCAGGCATAGGCGCTGAAGAGGACAATCTGGAAGATGGAGTTGAAGGCGACCAGTCCTGCCACATACTGACTGTCTCCGCGTGCGAGCTGATTCCAGACCAGCACCATAGCGATGCAGCGCGCCAAGCCAATGAGGATGAGGCCTGTCATGTATTCGGGATAGTCGCGTAAGAACAGCGCCGCCAAACCGAACATGAGGAAAGGACCCACGACCCAGTTCTGAAGTAGCGAGAGCATCAGCACCCGCTTGTCAGCAAACACCTTCGGCAGCTCTTCGTATTTAACCTTCGCCAACGGTGGATACATCATCAAGATCAGGCCCACCGCGATGGGGATGTTGGTCGACCCCACCGAAAGCTTGTTCAGCGCGCTGGGAAGCTCTTCGAACGCGGCTCCCAAGCCAACACCCAGGGCCATGGCTGCAAAGATCCAGACGGTGAGATACCGGTCCAGGAAGGAAAGGCGGGAGGGTTGGGGGCTCATCAGTAGTTTTCCAAGAAGGGCTCAGCAGCCGCCTGGGCGCTCGCACGACAGGTCGTCAGCGCAGCAGTTCTCAGTCAGGTACGCGACTAGGGCCGTCATGGTTTCGAACTCTGCTCGGTAGCAGATCGTGCGCCCACGCTGTTCGCCGTTGATGAGGCCCGCCGCCGTAAGTTCCTTCAGGTGGAAGGAAAGGGTGGCTCCAGGCAAATCCAATGCCTGGGCAATGTCGCCGGCAAGCTTCCCGGTCCCGCCAGCCTGGACCAGCAGTCGGAAGATGGAAAGGCGGGTGGCATGCCCAAGGGCAGCCAGAGCAACGGTTGCGTTCTTATGTTCCATGATTCTAGAATAATCGAACAATAGCGACCGAGCAACCCACGTGAGCCAGCTTCCCAACATCCTTCCCGATGCGCTAGACATCCCTTCCTCGGTGAAGCTGGATGATTCTGGTGCCGCGCCGCATCGCCCTCGCATCCTGATCCTTTACGGGTCACTGCGACCGCAGTCTTTCAGCCGCAAGTTGGCGTTGGAGGCGCAGCGATTGCTGGAAGAGCTAGGTGCAGAGACACGGCTGTTCGACCCGCACGAGCTTCCGATGCTGGATTCAGTCCCGGCCACACATGTGAAGGTTCAAGAGTTGCGTCAGGCCTCGCTGTGGTCCGAGGGCCACGTATGGATCAGCCCAGAGCGGCATGGCACGCTCACTGCGGTGTTCAAAAACCAGATCGACTGGCTGCCCCTTGAGGAGGGGAGCGTCCGACCAACCCAAGGGCGAACCTTGGCGGTCATGCAGGTCTGCGGCGGCTCGCAGTCATTCAACGTGGTCAACGCATTGCGTGTGCTGGGGCGCTGGATGCGCATGGTCACCATCCCCAATCAATCCTCGGTTGCGAAGGCTTGGCAGGAGTTCGATGAAAGCGGGCGCATGAAGCCCTCGGCCTACTATGACCGGGTGGTGGACGTCATGGAGGAGCTTGTGAAGTTCACGCTGCTGGTGAGGGGCCGGAGCGACTACTTGGTAGACCGCTACAGCGAGCGGAAGGGGGCATTGGAGGCTGAAGTGCTTACCGTGGCAGCGGGAGTGCTTGAGGTCGCGGTGGCGCGGGAGGAAGTGGAATGAACGCCGTCATCTATCACAACCCCAAATGCGGGACTTCGCGAAACACGTTGGCTCTCATCCGCCATTTAGGCATCGATCCGGAGGTCATTGATTACCTGAGCCTGCCGCCGACGCGCGAACGTCTCTTGGAGCTGATCACCGCAGCGGGATTGACCGTCCGAGAAGCCATTAGACAGAAGGGGACGCCCTACGAGGAGCTAGGGCTGGGTGACCTTGCCCTCGACGATGAGGCGCTGCTTGATGCGATGCTGGCGCATCCCATCCTCATCAATCGACCGTTCGTGCAGACAGATCTGGGCACTCGACTGTGTCGTCCTTCAGAGGTTGTCCTACAAATCCTTCCGGCCATGAGAGAACCTTTCGTGAAGGAGGATGGGGAGGTAATCAACGGGCCGCTGTCTCAGAGACAGTAGCGCCAACCCACGGGCATGGACGGGCCCGAGGCCACGCCCGAGAAATACACGAGCCCCTTCCGGCTTCATATCCTCGCTCATGATCGGGCCGCCTCTCGTGCGGCCGCACGAGCTTCAAGGTGCTTGATGCCACGCTCACGCAGTTGCTGACGCAGTGTCGCATGCGCGCCCATCTTCTCGCTCACGAGCAGCAAGGCCCCGACGATTTCTGCCGGGTCCCAGGCGTCCGCGTTCGCTGCGATGGTCAGTCGGGTTCTACCCCGATATCACGGACGGTTCTAAAAGAGCTGCAACCTTCTGATCCTGCCTGGCGACCCTTCGCCGCATCCTTGGGTTATGGCGTCGCTCGATGTAGTCAAA